>DATDHL010000513.1:0-1975 GCA_036521575.1 Edaphobacter sp.
GTCCGTTGCCATGTAACGGATCGGTAAAGCTGCTGATGTAGTCGTGCCCGTTAAGAGTTACGGCACTCCCTGAGGGAATGAGCGCGGTTGCCAGAATCCGGTTGCTATTGGCAAAGACCAGCAGAGGGCTAAGGCGGAAGCGGCCGCCGAAGGGAAACCAGTCGAGAGCGGCGTGCCCGGTTTTCATCCGAACGTCGATGGCCACGTTGGCGCCCTGTTCCTGGAAGGCAGTGGCGTAGGAGAAGAAGTCCGCGCCTGCGCGAAGATTGAATTTTTTGGATAGAGGTGTGGCGATGTCGAAACCTTCGCCGCCGAGTCCTGTGTGTGAGTCGAAGCCGATGGCGGAAAACGGCGAGAAAGTTTTGGACTTGATGACGGTTGATGGAGGGAGGGTTACGAAAGATGTGGAGGAGGACGTCGCGTTGATGGCTAGGGGCTGGAGCGACTCAGGACTGTTAAATTCTGCGCGAGTCCGTAAGAGAGTGAAAGAAGCATGGTGACGATCGCTGTGCTCCATGGAAAGATGGTGGATTTCATCTGCATGCCGCCTGTCCTTGCTGAGATATGAGTGGGCCGAAGTGACGCTCTCGTTTTCTCTATCGGCAAAAGGCCTTTGAGTATGCAGTGGGGAGAGAAGGCAGGTGCGAAAACTTATGTGATTTCCCATTTTGAAATTGGTATATGCAAAAAACTGCTACAGAGGGTTGTATGCGCGGTGGCTATGCACCAAGGTAATAAGACGCCACCATGCCTTCGTCACGTGACGAAGAGTTGGTCAGCGTGATTGAGGAGACAGAATGCGGGTTCTGATTGTTGAAGATGATGCGGCTCTGGGATTGTTTCTGCAGAAGGGATTGAAACTGGAAGGGCATGAGGTTGCCTGGGTGGGAGATGGAGTCGCGGGCCTGGAGCAGGTGGAGGCCTTCCAGCCTGATCTTTTGGTATTGGATTTGAGTTTGCAGTGGAGCTGTCCGGTATTGCCGATGAAGGGCTTTGAGCCGGAGGCTATGGCTCTGGTGATGCCGAGAATTTTTGTCGAGGAGTTTGGTTTACTGCCGCTTCGGGTCGCCGGATCGCGGATTCTGTACCTTGCGTTTGAGGATCGGCTGGATGCAGCTGCCGCGCTGGCCGTCGAGCAGATGACAGGCCTAAAGGTGGAGAGTGGGTTGTTGGATGGGAAAGAGTTTAAGCCTGCGTGTCAAAGGCTGCTTGAGTACGAGTCTGTGCCGGTGAAGGTTGAGGTTGCCGCGGATTCGAATGACTTGTCAGCCCGGATTACCGCAATTCTTGAGCAGAAGCAGCCCTTGGCTTCGCGGTTGGTTCGTCTCCACCCCTATTACTGGCTACGAATCTGGCTGGAACGCGATGCGATGAGCGGGGTTGGATGTCTGCCGAAGTCTTCGGAAGATGTTGGTGACTTTGTGTTTACGCTTAGCGGTCCCGCTTAGTGCTACTGCTGGGAGAAGACTGGGCCAGCGGATGATTCAGGAGCTCTCAGTGCCGAGGAACCGGTGCCTGACGGGGAGGCATCCTGATGAGGCCCAAGGCCAAGCTTAATGATGGCGCGGGAGTCGGGCATCAGCTTGGTCTGCCAGCCGTTATCGGACTGGAACTTTTGCATAGCGCTCTCGGTCTGGGAGTCCCAATGGCCGCTCGCCTGACCTGAGAGATAGCCGGACTTGATGAGGGCCGACTGAATCTCCGTGGCGCGGCTGTCGTCGATGGCGCGCTGACCAGTGCGTTTTGCGGCTGGCTTCGTGTGCTTGCTGGAAGAGGTTGGCCCTCGACGGGTGTGGGATAAGGCAACGCACGGGATTGCGGTAGCGACGATCAGCACAGAGCTGAGGAGGAGTCTGACAGGTTTCATATAAAATTCAGCGCCTCGGATTGCAGTATCGAACAGGAGATGCATGGTCTCTGCCGAATCTCGTGGTTAGGGTATCCCGAGAGTAACCAATATGGCAACAAAAAGATG
>DATDHL010000514.1:0-7753 GCA_036521575.1 Edaphobacter sp.
TCGGCAGCAAGCGTGACCTCACGGACCGTGTAGGTGCGGCTGTAGTGGAGAACGTTGTCCTTAACATGAGTAGAGCTCTCGTAGGCGGCGAAGCCAACGTCCAGCTTGACGGGCTCCGGTATTTCGTCAACAGCGTAACCGGCCGGCAGGTCGATTTCGTAGTCATCGGTAGCCTGCATCGTCTCCCTCAGATCGATGGGGATATGGCGCGTTTTGTGTTCTGCGTAGAGGCCTTCACTGCCAAGCACACGCGGACGTACCATGAGCAGCGGCCCCATGACTTTACCGAATCGGTCGGCGTCGAGAGAGAAGGTTGTGGTGAGGTCTTTGTTGAGGACTGCGGCGTTTTCGACTTTGAAGCCCGAAATTTTGAAAGTTGTGAAGTCCTGTTCAAGAAGGTGGTCAAGGAAATCGCTCTGTTGCTTGGCGTCGCCGGATATGTAGAGGTCGCGACGGCGTTCCGAGACATCGCCAAAACGCTTTTCGGTGACGGTGCCCTTCAAAGAGCCGTCGGGTTGAAGTTGGAAGATGGCTGTGCGGTGGATCGTGTTGAGCTCCGGTGCCAAAAGAGGAAACTTGATGACCTGGCTATCGCGCCCCTCCATCAGGACGCCATAGCTACCTTGCAGATTGTGCTCAAGCTGGCCGAAGGCGGTCTTCTCCCATGTGGGGTCGAAGATCAGATACTGCCGGCCGGTCTTTGCAGTAACGATACTTCGGAGCTTTGGCGAGCTATATCCCTTAGGGATTTCGATCGCCGCAATCATGTGGTTCCCCACGATAGAGGGTGCGTCGGGATCGATGACGCCGCGTCGGCTGTCTACCATTACGAGTGCAGCGTGGATGTTGACCGCTGAGAGCATGGCCGACAGGAGGGTCGCCTTATCCTTGCAGTCACCGTAACGGTTGCGGAAGATATCGACGGCGAAATGGGGCTGATAGCCGCCGACGCCCATCTCGATGACGAAATAACGAACCTGCTTCTGGACAAACTCGGCGATGGCTTCAGTTTCTTCGTAGAAATCGCTCTTCCCTGCGGCGAGCTCCTTTGCTTTGGCGGCGATGTCAGGAGTGGCGACAAGTCGATCCTTCGAAAGAGTCTGATACCACTCACCGATGCCTTGCCACGTGCCCTGGCTGGCCGCAGGAGTTCCTGGCGGGGTGTAGTGCAGTGTCATCCGACCGGCGAGAGCCATCTCTGAGGGACGCATTTGCACGTGTTGAAGCTCGATGGCTGGGGTGTCATCCATCTCCCAGCGCCAACGCTGGTGTTCAAGGTCGATGGCTTTGACCTGCTCGTGGTGAGCCCATACGGTGCCGTAGCTGTAACCAACAGGAAGCTCGAGAGTGAAGGCTTGATGTAGACGCGGAAGAGTGCCCTGGAAGAACCATGTCTTCTCATTAAGGTAGGGGAGAACGCGCTGCTCGTACTCGTAAGCGACAACACCGCCGGGGTCACGACCGGGTGTGCGGGCTGCTTTGAACCTCACGTCTTCAAAGAAGTTGCCCTGGCCGGGATAGCCAAACTCTGCGATCTCATTATCTTTAAGCGCATACTCGTGGCCGTCTGGCCCAATGCTCCAAACGTGAAGGGAAAGAATCTTTGTCTCTTTGTCGAAGGGAACGTAGGCGATGGCCTCATCTCTGCCCTGGGGGCGGAGAATCTTCATGACGGAGCGGTAGTGTTCGATAGCGCTGCCATCGGGAGCGACAGTGTAGGTCGTGTCCTCAAGAAGGATTGCAGCATTCGTCTCCGGCGAATATGTGGGGAGCTTTTGCGTAGCAGCGGTGCGAACCCAGTCGGGAACGCTGTCCTTGGCGGCGGCGAAGAGCGGAGACGAGCTGATGACAGCGAGGACGACAGGGACGAAGAGATACTTTCGTGCTCTTCGCAATGGAACAATGTTACGAATCATGAAGCCCCTTGCGCACGGCTTTTTAAACCGAATGGCGTAAGCCACGGCGGAGTTATAAGGATCTGCGTGCCAGAGTTATACGACGACGGACGTTACAGTTCAAGAAAAATCAGGCCGAAAAGGAGACCCTCTCGGGGGATTGCGCTGAACTAAATTTTGGTGTTCTTGAATTTTATATCCGATCAGCTCTTGGTCGCGAGATGCGGCTACGGAACGCGGAGGGGACGGAAGCCTGCCGTCGGGAAGAGCCCCGTCGGGTTGGTTTCGGTTGGGTACTGCGGTTTGAAGGTGTAGCGAACGAAGAATCCACCAGAGACCGTGTTGTAGTTGTTCGTATTGTTGGCGACGAAGTAACCGCCGACATACCAATGTTCGGCAACATGGTAGGAGCCTTCAGAATTAATCGCATAATTCAGGCTCGTGTCACTGTTCTGGGGATAGAAAGCATTGCCTGAACCCGTCTGCAAGGGTCGGTCGAGAGGGTAATAGGGTGCGCTGGCTTCCTGGAAGGTCTGTACACCAATACTGCCGTTAATGGTGTAGCGGAAGTTTGTCTTGTAGTAGCCATCGTAGGTGACCGGGACCGAGGCCAGGAAGTAGACGTTGGGGCTGAAGTATCCGCCCTGCCCATAGGTCATTCCGCGCTGATTGTTCTCGTAGTGCATTCCGAAGAAACCGACACCCATGTTCAGTTTGCCGTAGCCTGGCCAGTTCTTCACGCGGAAGTAAGAGCCCATCATCCCCTCGACCTTATGGTTTTCGAGAACATGATAGCCATTGAGGACGCCACCGTCACCGGAGACATAGAGACCCGCGCGTTCGCTGCCCAGATCAAGACGAAGACCTCCACCAGTCGAAATGACTCCGCCCCAGATGTTGCCCGCAAAGATCGGCGAGATGGTGCCGGGATCGCGAAGGCCAGCATAGGAAAGCTGGGTGTCCTTGACTGAGTCGCGGTCGCCAAAGAAGGTAAAGTGGCCACCCATCGGCCGCCATTGCGCGCGGCCGGTGATGTTTGAAACCAGGAACCCGTATGGAGTGTACCCAGCAGCGAGACCGATGTTGGCTGTTGTCATCTGCAGTTCACCGCCTACGCCGCTTGCAAACTGCTGTGCCGGCGCGTTCAGTGCGTTTGCGGGAAGAGTGCCGAGGATCGGAATGACACCAGTGGCGTTCTGAAAGAATGCGGTGTCGACAGCGCCGGAGTTCAGAAAGACGGCTTTAGGAACAACGGTAAAGCGAACCGATTTGCCCACTACAGCGGAGACTTCGAACGGGGCCTCAAGGTCTGTGAGACGGTCAAAGCCGGCCGTGCCGCTGCGGTAACGGGCATAGCCGGTGCCACCTACCCATCCGCTGTATGAGCCCTCGAGTGCTGCTAGTTCCAGTTCAGTTTTCGCACGTTGTGAGAGCGGTCCTCCTGGGACTACGGAGGCATCATAAGATCCACGAAGGGGTGGCAGGCTTTTGGCAACCAAGTCGGCATCGGTGGGCGGTGTTCCCTGTGGGACTGGTACGCCGAGAGTTGGGTAGCCAGAATCATTGAGAGGCTGAGGAACGTTGGGATAGTTAAGCGACGGGAGAGGAGGAGGTGGTGGTGTGCTCCGGGTAGGTGCCGGCTGCGAGGTGCGGCGACGAGCCGTGCTGGAGGTACTATGCGGATATGCGCCTGGCTGCGGATATTGCTGGCCGAAGCTGTCGCCCGACGGCTGTGATTGGCCGGTGTACTGGGCGTTCTGTGTTGTGAGCGTGTCCGGAGGTGGGTTGCTCTGCCCCACCATTACAGGTCCGGTACGAGAGCTCGGATGTGCATTTGGGACGTAGCGCGCTGTGGGCAGAACATCAGTGACCTCAGCTTGTGCCGGCGCGGGACGAGGACTATTGTCACCGAGCTGTATCGGGACCGGTGACGGGGTATAGCCGACGTTTTGCGAGGACGGCACATAAGGGACGTAGGGACCGTAGACATCCTGTTGCGGCGGGGTAGTAGTAATAGGAAGCGGTTGCGATTCCGCCTGCCGGGTGGCGGCGAGGATCTGCTGGCGCTGGTAATCCTGAGTCGAAACGACAACTTGCGATGCGGCCGATGGATAGAGTGGTTGCTGAACGGCAGCTGCCTGCGGCACATAATCCTTCAGAGTCGACCCACCCGATCCCTGTTGCGGCGTTCGAGAGCTGGGATTGGCCATATACGGCGGTACAACGCTACTCGTTCCGTTGTAGACGGTACCGTTATTGACCTGGACCGGGGCCTGTCCATAGGAGTTAGAGTAGCTCGGCAAATAGGGGGGGGCTGGCTGAGTCGGCTGCGAGCCAACGTCAGTAGTATCCGGGCTGCCTAGGAGGGTGGCGAGATCCTGGGGCTCGGCAGGTTTGGGTAGACGAGCGACCGGCATGGGTTGACTGAGTTCGTTAGCAAGCTCGGCGCCAGGATCCCCGGGTGGCAGAGCGGCAAGAGACGCCTTATAGTAATCCGCTGCCCTGCCGCTGTTGCCACGGGCCTGCTCAAACTTCGCTGCGAGGTTGAGCATCTCAGCGTCTTTGGGATAGGCATCGAGCCCATATCGCAGCCATGTTTCCGCGATCTTGATGTCGCCTGCGGCCAGCGCGGCGCCGACGGCAGATTTGTAGTCGGAGGCAGAGGCCGAGGTCATGTCCTGCGATTTGAAGATGGCGACGGACTGCTTGGGCAAGCCTGCTCGAGCATAGCCGGACGCAAGCGCGCGTAGAACACCAGGGTTATCCGGGAAGGACTTCGCTGCAGCATTGAGGATGGCGAGGGAGCGCTTGAGGTTCCCGGCAGCGGCTGCCTGATTGGCGCGGCGAACGGCCCAGTTGGTCCAGATGGTCTGGACCGTACGGCGCTGCTCGCCGGAGAGGTCCTGGCGTCCGCCCAACAGCATTAACTGGCGATAAAGTCCTGCGTCGTTTCCGCCGTTGAATAAGAGCCATGCATCCTGAATGTCGATGTCAGCTGGGGCAGAGGTATGCTGCAACGCGTAATGCTGCTGGACGCGGTTGACGAAGACCCTGGCCTGCTGAGGCTGGCCAAGCGCGTTGTAAACGGCGCCCATCGTCTGGAGAAATTCGACGTCAGACTCGAGTTGAGTGCGGACTCCCGGCGGTATCTGCTGGACCTGGGCGAGGGCCTCCTGATCACGACCGGCAGAATGAAGCGCGGTAAGCAGGCCCTTCCATGCATCAGGATGGTCCGTATTTTCGGCCAATACCTGACGATAGATGGGGTAGGCCTGCTGTGGATTGTTACGCATCAGATAGATGCCGGCCAGTTGGAGCAAAACCGCCGCACTTGGCTTCTTGCCAGCATTCACCTGCTCCGCTACGGATTTCTCCAGGATGTCCTGGGCGATGTCGAGTTTATTTTGGGCTTGATAGATAGCAGCAACGGTGACCTGAAAGCCTGGGTCGCGCATGGCGGCTTGATAGGTCGACGGCGGCATGTTGCCCAGCATCTGCACTGCCTGTGCGTCCTGCTTCATCCCGTGATAGACGCGGACAAGCCCCTGCCAAGCCTGCATATTGTTCATGTCGACCGCAAGCACCTGGCGGTATAGACCGGCGGCCTGATCGAGATGGTTGGCTTGCTGTAGCAGGCCGGCATACTGGAGCTGCGTCTCCACCTGAAGACCGCGCGCACCTGGCGGGAACGGCAGATCGAGGGCGCTGCGAAGGACGCGTTGCGCGTCGGCATCGCGGCCCACGGCAGAGTAGGCGGAGGCGAGCGTCCGAAGGAAGTCGGGATCTTTCATCAGCTGACCATGAACGGCAGGGGGGATACGGCGCTCGGTCAACAGGGCTTGCGGAGCGTTGCCCGCGTTGTACTGCGCCATAAAAAGCCCGCGCCAGGCTGCCGCCGAGGTGGGCTTTGCCTTAACGTAGCGATCAAATATCTGGATGGCTGCCTCGGGCTGCTGCGCCTTGAGTAAGGTGCCTCCGAGACCTTCAAGTGCCTCGGTGCTGGTAGGCCGCATCGCGAGCGCTGCCTGATACTTCTGCTCAGCCGTGGTGAGATCATTTTCGCTGAGAGCGACGGCGCCCTCGCCCATCGTGAACCAGAAGCGAGCGGTTTCGAGTGCAGTTTCCAAGCCGGCATCGCGAGCACCGTACTGCTTGGCCTGTTCGAGGAAGCTGATCGCCCCGCCGAAGTTGGACTGCTGCATGCGCACATATCCCATGCCGGCGAGAGCACGGGGATTCTGCGGCTCGCTTCCAAGGATGGCCTTGAAGCGCAGTTCTGCGTCATCGAGACGCTTGGCATTAAGTGCGTTGTAGGCCTCCTGCTCCTGAGCGTTGCGGGCGACCTGTTCGGGGGTCTGGGAAGCGGCGTGCGTGGCACTGGGCTTCGGTTGGTTGCGTAAGGCCTGGGCTAACTGCGCATCATTATGTTTGGCAAGATAGGCTCTGATGTCGGCAGCCGATGCCGGATTTGCCGAATCCCACACGAGAGACTGGCGCAGGGCTTCTACCGCCTGCGGACTATCTGGATGACGCTCGAGGAGCTTGCGGCCCTCGGCTCGGGTCTGCGGGTTGTAGGTCAGGATGCGACCTAGCGCGATCTGATACCGCGAGTCGTTCGGGTACTTCTCGACCAGAGAACGCAGACCCGCAACAGCGTGAGCGCGGCCGTCTTCCGTGGCCGATTCGGTCTCATAGTAGGCTAAGGCCCAGTCACCGGCGGGTGGCGTGCTGCCGAAGACCTGGCGGTATATCCCCATCGCCTGTGCATATTGCCCAGCCTGCGCGTACTTCCCTGCCTGCTGCAACTGCGCCGACTGGCTTTCCTGTGAACCCATGTTCTCAATCCGGGAGATATTTGGGTCATTCGGATTGATCGCTCTCAACCTATCCAGATAGGTACTGGCCAGTGGAGCGTTGCCACTCAATTTAGCGGCGCGAGCAAGACCGGCCAACGCATTGACGTTCACAGGATCGGCAAGCAAGACTTGCTGCCACGTCTGGGCTGCCATATCCATGCGCCCGCGGAGTTCGAAACCATGCGCCTTATCAAGCAGGGTTTGAGTCGCTGACTCACTGGTTTGTGCGTACGCTGTAACGGGAACCGACGTGCAAGCGAGCGCGCCAAATAGAATGGCTGTCGCCAGGGGCCGAATTGACGCAACACTCTTCATACGTTCACTGCCAGATGCGCGACGCTGCGAATCAGCATCGACACCTATGCTGTCCTTCCGAAGCTTACCGCTTTTTTACGGATTTGTACCGTTTTATTCTGGTATTTACTGTTTTGATAATGCCTGACTTAGCAATCGCTACGACTACTTCCACCTGACTCGAAGCCTGCCATCACGGTCGAAGTGGTAGCGCTGTTCGGACCAACCTGTCGCGAAGAGAGCGAGATTTTGGTCATAGTAACTAGCATCTCGACCATAGAGGCCGCTGGAAGAATCTTTTGTTGCAGCAAGACGATCGATCTGGGCCTTGGCCAGTGAGTTCATGCCGAGGGCTTTGAGGTACGGATATACAGCGGCCGAAAAACCCGGCGGACCATTGGGACTAATGATTCTCCCGGTATTGTCGACCTTTTCCGGCGGCGTGATGTGGCTCTTGAGATAGTTCGCCATTCCGGGAACTTTGCCGAAAAGGGCGTGGGTGCCGCGGGTTTGAGGATCTGCGATTCCCATCCAGAGATATACGCGGATCGCATCGTAACTGCCAATCGGCGCCTCCTGGCCAGACGACGCAAGACGAGAGGGAGAGACGGATGGCTGGATAACTGATCCCGCGGAGACCCAGTCCATTGCGAAGCCTGCTCCAGAGCCCTGATCAAGAATGGGCTGCAGAGAATCAAGAACGGCACC
>DATDHL010000515.1:0-1944 GCA_036521575.1 Edaphobacter sp.
TCCATCCCACCTCTTCGCTGTCCACTCACACACTAAGACCGCCCCAGTTCCCAAACCGTTCAAATTTATTTCTGCGGTTTCTTTCCTGCTGTCATCACGTAGGGATCTGCGTCCATCCATACAGAGCCTGTTCTTTATCCACAAAATTCAGGCTATGCTGTCTTCAGACATCCCCGCTCAATCCAGCCAGGAGCCACCCTTGCGCCCAGCCCACGCCCGCATCGCCGCATCTCTCGTTGGTCTTGCCTTCCTTACGACTACGCTTCAAGCCCAGCAACCCGGCCTTGCACCCACTCGTGCGCAACACGCTATGGTCACCTGCGTACAACACGACGCCTGCGATGCGGGTGTTGCCATCCTCAAACAAGGTGGCAATGCCGTCGATGCAGCCGTAGCGGTCGGATTCGCCCTCGCCGTCACCTATCCCTTTGCCGGCAATCTCGGCGGAGGCGGCTTCATGCTCATCCGCGACAAGCATGGCAAGACTCACTTCCTCGACTACCGCGAGAAGGCTCCCGCCGCCGCCACCCGCGACATGTACCTCGACGCCCAAGGCAACATCATCCCCGGCATGTCGATCGTCGGCTACAAAGCCTCAGGCGTCCCTGGCTCCGTCGCCGGTCTTACCTACGCGCAAAAGCACTTCGGCAAACTCACTCTCGTCCAGGACATGGCGCCCGCCATCAAGCTCGCCACCGACGGCTTCGTCCTCAGCGCTCCCGAAGCGACGATGCTCCAGACCAGGAACGTCACCCGTTACCCCGCCTCCGCCCACATCTACCAGCGCGACGGCAACTTCTATAAAGAGGGAGAAACCTTCAAGCAGCCCGACCTCGCTGCCACGCTCACAGCCATCTCCAAAGATCCCACCACCTTTTACAAGGGAGCCATGGCCCAGCAGATCGGCGCCTTCGAAAAGGCTGGCGGTGGCCTCATCACCACCGACGACCTCGCCGCCTACGAGGTCAAGGATCGCGCTCCCATCCTCGGCCACTACCGCGGTTTTGACGTCATTACTTCGCCGCCACCCTCCTCCGGCGGCATCATCCTCGTCGAAATCCTCAACATCCTCTCCGGCTACAACCTGTCAAAGCTAGGCCCCGGAGGCGCAGAGACAAAAGACCGCTCCGCCGCCCAGGTCCACATCATCACCGAAGCCTTCCGCCGCGCCTATAAAGACCGCAGCGACTACCTCGGCGATCCCGACTTCAACACCCTCCCTCTCAAGCAGATGGCCGACCCCAAGTACGCCGCCGCGTGGCGCACCTCCATCGACCCCACCAAACCCACATCTTCCAAAGACCTCGTCCGCCCTGCAAGGTTTCTGCCCCCGCCGCCCGACGCCGCTCCTCATAAGGAATCCACCGAGACCACCCACTTCTCCATCGTCGATAAAGACGGTAACGCCGTCTCCAGCACCTACACTCTCAACGGCGGCTTCGGCAACGGCATCGTCGTCGAAGGCCTCGGTTTCCTCATGAACAACGAGATGGACGACTTCACCTCCAAGGTCGGCGCACCTAACATGTACGGCCTCATCCAGGGCTCCGCCAACGCCATCGCTCCCGGCAAGCGCCCGCTCTCGGCCATGACGCCCACCATCGTCACCACTCACGCTCACTGGTACCGCCCTGGCAAGCTCTACCTCCTCCTCGGCTCTCCCGGCGGCTCCACGATCATCACCACCGTCGCCAACGATCTCATCTCCGTCATCGACAATGGCCTCGACATCCAGCAGGCAGCCGACGCCCCGCGCTTCCACCATCAATACCTTCCCGACCGCCTCGACCTCGAAAAGAAGTTCCCCGCCGACATCGGTGACCAACTCAAAGCGATGGGTTACACCACCAACCGCATGCAGGCCGCCGACGACAAAAGCCCCGGCCTATGGGGCGACTCCGAACTCATCGAAGTAGACTTAAAAACCGGCGAACTCCTCGGCGG
>DATDHL010000516.1:0-3832 GCA_036521575.1 Edaphobacter sp.
CGCCACTACTACGACTCCGAGTCGAACGAGGGCATCGGCTTCTACGCCGAAGAGATGATGCTTCAAGCTGGTCTCTTCGACTCCACGCCTCGCATGAAGGAGAGCATCTACAGCATGATGCGTCTGCGCGCCCTCCGCGTAGAAGTAGACGTTCGCCTGGCCCTCGGCGAGTTCACACTCGAGCAAGCCGCTGACTATCTCGCCTCAACCGTCCCAATGGACAAGGGCACAGCAAACAGCGAGGCCGCGATGTTCGCTTCCACACCGGGCCAGGCCATCACCTACCAGATCGGCAAGCTCGACATCATCCAGATGCTCTCCGACGCCCGTCACAAACAAGGCGACAGCTTCAAGCTTCAGAACTTCCACGACTTTGTCTGGCTCAACGGCAACCTGCCCTTCTCGCTGCAACGCTGGGAGATGCTCAACGACTCCAGCGACGTCCCACCGATACCTGCATCTTTCGCCTGGACAGTACCCTGAACCTCTCCTGCCGGTTGATCGCCGTATACAATCAGATTGAGCTATATGGCAGAACATCAAACCAGCAAAGCAGGCCACCATTCACCCGCTACGGCTCCTGTTCCAGAGGCTTGGGTTAAAACAGAGCTGGCGCGGCACCCGCAGCGCCCATATCCAATGGACTTCATCGAAGCACTTTTCACCGACTTCAGCGAGATCCACGGCGACCGTGCCTTTGGCGACGATGGCGCGATGGCCTGCGGCATGGCTCACTTCGATGGCGAGCCCGTCCTAGTCGTCGGCAACCTCAAGGGCCGCACCCTCAAGGAGCGCGTAGCCCGCAAGTTCGGCTCGCCCGATCCCGAGGGTTACCGCAAGGCTCTCCGCTGCATGAAGATCGCCGAAAAGTTCGGCCGTCCCATCTTCACCTTCATCGATCTCGCCGGCGCCAATCCCGGCATCGGTGCCGAAGAGCGCGGCCAGGGCGAAGCCATCGCTCGCAACCTCATCGAGATGTCGCGCCTCCGCGTCCCGACCATCGCCACCATAACCGGCGAAGGCGGCTCCGGTGGCGCATTGGCGCTCGCTGTAGCCGACCGAGTCCTCATGCTCGAGAACGCCATCTACTCGGTCATCTCGCCCGAGGGCTGCGCCTCCATCATGTGGAAGGACGCGACCAAAAAACAGCAGGCCGCCGCCGCTCTCAGGTACACCGCCACCGACGTCCAGCTTCTGGGCTGCGTCGACGACGTCATCCCCGAGCCCGAAGGCGGCACCCAGAACGACCCAGCCGCCGCCATGGCCATTGTCGGCGAAAAGCTCCGCTACCATCTCGGCACCCTTCGCTCCTTGTCGCTCGATGATCTCCTCGAGCAGCGCTATCAGAAGTTCCGGAATATCGCGCAGTTCTATACCACCGCCTAGCGGTTAGCACCTACACGGAGCACTTACCGTTGTCCGCGCCTCAATCGAACCTGCCAGGCCGCACCACCAGAACGCTGCAGTTTGCGCTCTTCGGCACGTCTCTGACCTGGTTCATCTCCTCCAAGGTCATTGCTGGCCGCTCCGCAAACGGCATCACGCAGCGCTTCAATCTGGAACCAGGGCAGCAGTTGCTTGCAGCTCTCTTCCTGCTCTTCCTTCTGGCTGTAGGTTTCTCGCTCCTCAACACCATCGCCCGTCAATATAGCTCACTTCGCGATGTCCTCGGACTGCCCGAGCGTCCCACCGACCGAACCGAGTGGCTGCGAGGCGCCGCCATCGGATGGGGAATGGCCGTTCTCGCCGTCCTCCCGCTAGCGCTCTCCGGCTCCCTCTACGTCACCCTCTGGACCGCACCCCGAGCCTTCTGGCTTCTCATCATCAACCTCGCGGCCGTAGCGGTAGGAACACTCGCCGAAGAGGTCGCCTTCCGTGGCTATCCTTTCCGCCGCCTCATCGAAGCCATTGGCCCCGTTGGCGCGACGCTGATCATGTCGCTGCTCTTCGCAGTAGCCCACGCCCTCAACGCCGATTCCAGCTGGGCCAGCATCTTCCTCACCATGTTCGCCGGCATCCTGCTCTCGATCGCCTGGCTCCGAACGCACGGCCTCTGGCTCCCCTGGGGAATCCACTTCGCCTGGAACGCAAGCCTGGGCCTCCTCTTCGGCCTTCCCGTCCGGGGAGACATCGGCTCCGCCACCGTCGTTCTATCCAATGCCCACGGCCCCCGCTGGCTCACCGGCGGAGACTACGGCCCCGAAGCAGCACTCTTCACCGGCCTCATCTTGATCGCCGGCATCGTCGTCCTCGTCCGCATCACCCGCGACTATGCCTGGAACTACACCCACGCTCCCATCATTCCCGGTGGCTACGCCATGGACGTCCCGCCGCCCCCAGCCCACACCGCGATGGAGCAGCAAGCTGCCGCCCGTCCCCCGGCTCTGATCCAGATCCTGCCCACCACCCCGCAGACCCGCTCAGTCGACGAAGAACCCAAGCTCTGACCGGCCTCTAACCATCCTTTCGTCACAAATTTGTCATCAGATTGCAATATCGCTACCGGCTCATCAAAACCCCGACCTCGGCCCCTTGTCAAAAGAGAATAGAAGGCGCAAGCTGTTGAGTATCTGAGGTGCTCCATGAATCTGCGCACGCACAGATGGGCTCTCGCAGCAGGTTGTCTGGCGATCACCATTCCCACTGCCTGTCAGGTCTTCGTCGTCGGCGAAAAGTCCGCGACTGCCGATATCGCCACTGACTTCACCCCCACCAATCTCCCTCTACCTACCGAAACGCTCTCCGAGCGCGGCCGCCGCGAACTCGTCCGTAACCTCGAGGCCGAGCAGGGCTTCGCTCACCGGGCCCTCCCCATGGGATCCGGAATCACCCTCCACGCCAATGGCGCCCTCAGTCCCAGTGCAGCCGACTACCGCAAAATGATCTTCGAGAAGGGTCAGGCCGCAGCCCCCGGCGATCGCGTCATCATCACCGCGATGACCATCAAGGGTGACCGCATCATTCTCGACCTCAACGGCGGCCCCTACGCCAAGCATCGATTCCTCAGCCACATCCAACTCAACGACAATCCCGTCGTCGCCTCTGGCGAGCAGCCTATGGGAGCCCGCGTCACCCTCGTCTTCAACGGCGCCATCCCCGAAATCTCCGCCCCTGAAGTCAAAGCCCTCCTCGACCCCGTCATCGACTTCGGCGTCAAATCCTCCGACCAGGCCTACGCCGACACGCTCCCACCCAAACTCAAGGACGCCGTCTCCGCTCATGAGGTTCTCGTCGGCATGAACCACCGCATGGTCCTTGCCGCCATGGGGCCACCCGAGAGCAAGGTCCGCGAGCAGCAGAGCGGCGACCCGAACGGAGCCCGCTACGAAGAATGGATCTACGGCCACGTCCCCCAGACCATCCGTTTCGTCCGCTTCGTCGGTGACCGCGTAACCGTAGTCGAGATCGCCGCCCTCGGCAAGCCGGTCGAGATCCACGACAAGCCCGAGATTGATCCATCCGACCTCCCCGTCAACATGCGCGAGATCGCCATGGGCGACCGCAAACCCGACGGCCCCGAAGGAACAGCCGCTTCCACGCCGCCTACCCTGCGCAAGCCCGGAGAGGCCGCACCTGCACCCACCCAGGGAGGCCAGGGCCAGGTCCAGTTCCCGAAGGCGAAGAACAACCCCGTCGCCTCCGCCCCAACAGACTCTCAGGATCCGCTCGGATCGACCTCCCCGGCATCGCAGGGCACTCCCCAGACCTCCACCCGGGGCGGTCCACCCTCTCTTGGCCAGCCAGGTGACCCGAACCAGCCCCCGCACCTCCAATAGTCGCCTTCGTCGTGTAAACTGGTAGAGAGCACCAACCGCAGTTCTTCTCTCCGATT
>DATDHL010000517.1:0-5123 GCA_036521575.1 Edaphobacter sp.
CCCTCCGGCCGCACCGCCGAAGAGCTAGTCGTCGACGACCCCGCCGGCCTCGCCTGGATCGTCAACCTCGGCTGCATAGAGCTTCACCCCCACCCCGTCCGCTCAGCCGACCTAGACCACCCCGACGAGCTCCGCGTCGACCTCGACCCCATCCCCGGAGTCACCTGGCCCGAAGTCCGCCGCGTAGCCCTCGAAGTCCAATCCCTCCTCACCGACCTCGGCCTCCGCGGATGGCCCAAAACCAGCGGTTCCCGGGGCATGCACATCAATATCCGCATTCATCCCCGCTGGACCTTCACCGAAGTCCGCCGCGCGGCTCTCGCCCTCTCACGCGCCGTCGAGCGCCGCATCCCCACCCTCGCCAGCTCCAAATGGTGGAAAGAGGAGCGCCACGGAGTCTTCCTCGACTACAACCAAAACGCCAAGGACCGCACGACCGCGTCCGCCTACTCCGTCCGCCCCCTCCCCGACGCCCGCGTCTCCACCCCGCTCCACTGGCACGAAGTCGCCGACTGCGAACCCGCCGACTTCACTGTCCTCACCGTCCCCACACGCTTCGCGCAGCACGGCGATCCCCACACCGACATGGACTCCCATCCCGGCACCCTCGAACCCCTTCTCGAACTAGCCACCCAGGACGAATCCACCGGCCTCGGCGACGCCCCCTGGCCCCCGCACTTCCGCAAGATGGAAGGCGAAGCGCCTCGCGTAGCCCCATCCCGAGCCAAAAAATCCACCGCAACAGAAAAATCCTTCTCCCATCAACTAGGCGAAGGCTTCGGCGCTCAACGATTCCGTAAACGCTCCAAAGGCATGGAAGAAGGCGACGCCACAGTTTCAGACCAGCCTCAAGCAGATTCAGCCCCCAAGCCACGCCGCACACGAGTTTCAACCCAACCACTCATTACCATCGCCAACTCACCAGACAAACAAGCCGCCCTCGAAGGCCTCGAACGCTGGAAAGCAAAGCACCCTGAAGCCGCAAGCCACCTTGCCATCGACGACATCCTCACCGACTCCATGCGAGGCCGCTCCTCCACCTGGACCCGCATCCGCATCAACCTCCGCCACATCCCCGAAGACCAGCGCCCTCCACAAGAAACCCCCGACCCCGACGACGACCCCACCCGCGCCTGGCGCGAAAGCTCGAAGTAAGCTCACCCTCGCTTAGTACATCCATGACAAACAGTGTCTGTGTGAAATTCGTTTGACCCAATGCTTAAGGAAGTATCTGACGGTCGTCTTTGCATCGACGCCAAGAGGTCAAGCAGCGGAGTTGGAAGTTGAGAGAGTCGGCGAGTTGGACTGGCGTGGCTCGCTCGTCGAGCGTGATGAAGCGGGCGTAGCAGCAGTTGAAACCTGTCGAATTGCCATTTGCGTCTACTCCGCTCGTGTTTCGTGTGTAAACCGAGTAGCCGTTGAAACCCGAGGGAACGGGAGGCATGTAGTGAATCTGCTGTCCGAAGCGCGGGGAGAGGATCGATGTTGAGGCTGAGTTAGGGTGAGGCCCACCGGGAATGTCTTCCTGCATTTCTAAGATATGGACATTGCTCAATAAGCCGTCTTGATAGCGAACTGTGGCCTTGAAGGCAGTCCAGGGAAGGGTGAGGCGTTGCGCCAACGCAAGGGGCAGAACATCGGCAACCTTCGAGGCAGGCTCGGAGATGTTGTAGAAGGCATAACTCACTTCTTGAAACTGTGTCCCCCTGTCGTGTCCTGCAAAAGATAGTTCGTAACGGGAAAGTGGTTTTAATTGTGCTCGGGCGTGCGCTTCGGTGGTTATCCCGGGGTGTAGATCGAAGAGGCAAATGAGGAGGCGGGACGCGTGATATCGCGCTTGCCAGGCGGGGATGAGAATCGCGGCAGCGAAAATAACGATGACTGCAACAAGGACAGCGGTCAGCGTGATAAATGGCCTTCGGTGGGCAGCGAACATGGCAGGAGGCTAATTGGTTGGGTCGGTTTGTACAAGCAGCAAACCAACTCACCGCCGTTCCGGAAAGATCTCCATCAGCTCCTGCGCTGGCACCACCTCCAGCTGCGCATACGTACAATCCTCCAGCCGCTTATCCATCCTCCACCGCCGAAAGTGCGCCATATGCCGAAAGCGCCTCCCCTGCATATGCTCATATGCCACTTCGACCACCAACTCCACCCGCACCGGCTCCCACGACAAATCCTTCCCCTGGCTCCACCGGCTCTGCCCCCCCGGCATCCGCTGCCCGTCTCCCATCGCCTCCGCCCAGCCCCGCCAGGGATGCCCCTCCAATGCATTCTTCCGATAAGGCTCCAGATACTCCACCAGCTCCCGTCGCTTGGCCTTCGTAAAGCTCGCGCACACCCCGACATGCTGCAGCGATCCCCGCTCATCAAACAACCCCAACAACAACGATCCAATTGCCGTCATCTCACCATCTTTATGCCACCGAAAACCAGCCACAACGCAATCACAATCCCGCTCATGCTTCACCTTCAGCATCGAGCGCTTGTCCGGCTCATACATCCCCGCCACCGGCTTCGCCATCACCCCATCCAGCCCCGCACCCTCAAACCGCCGAAACCAATCCAGCGCCACTCTTGAATCCCGCGTGGCCGGCGTCACATGAACCGGAGGCCGCGCCAAAGCCAGCACCCTCTCGAACTCTGCCCTCCGCACCGCAAACGGCTCCCCCCGAAGATCCCGGTCCCCCACGCACAACAGATCAAAAAAAACCACCGAAGCCGGAATCTCCTTCGCCAGCATCTTCACCCTCGAAGCCGCCGGATGCAGGCGCAACTGCAGCGCCTCGAAGTCCAGCCCGCCCGCACCAGCAATCACAATCTCCCCATCCAGAACACACCGCTCCGGCAACTGTTCACGCAGCGTCTCCACCACCTCAGGAAAATACCGGTCCAGTGGCTTCAAATCACGGCTCTGAATCACAACCTCATCCCCATCCCGAAACACCAGAGCCCGAAATCCATCCCATTTCGGCTCAAAGATCCAGTCACCTTCCGCCGGAATCTCATCCACTCGCTTAGCGAGCATAGGCGGCACCGGCGGATTCACAGGAAGCTGCACCGCCTCATACTAAACCCGCGCTCACCGCATCATTTGCCGAACAGGCCATGAGGCAAACAGCATCTGATGATCCAGGGGGCGGGATGAGCGATCATTTCGAGCTGCAACGATTCGTGGATGCACAGCAACCGGTGTATGAGCAGGTCTGCGCGGAGCTACGAGCGGGGAGGAAGCGGAGCCACTGGATGTGGTTTGTGTTTCCGCAGATTCGGGGGCTGGGGGCGAGTCCGATGGCGATGCGGTTCGCGATCTCGGGGTTGGAAGAGGCTCGGGCTTATCTGGAACATTCGGTTTTGGGGGCGAGGTTGCGAGAGTGCGCTGCGATCGTTGTTGGGGTGGAGGGAAAGACTGTGCAGGAGATCTTCGGGTATCCGGATGATTTGAAGTTTCACTCGTCGATGACGCTGTTTGCGAAGGCGGCGGAGGAGACTGGAGTGTTTGGGGAGGCGCTAGAGAAGTACTTTGGTGGGGAGATGGACCGGGGGACTTTGGAGCGGTTTTAGGCCGATCAGCCTAGGCCTTCGCGAAAACCCTGCCGCCAGCTGGTCCATTTTGGGGTCCAGCTTAGGTCGTGTTTGGCTTTTTCGTTGGAGACTCCGCGGATGTCGTTCATGAGGGCAACGGCGTGCTCGCCGACCATCATGTGCGCGATCGTGTTGGGAACGTGCATCGGTGGCTTTGCGCCGACGCATTCGGCGAGGTAGGGGAGCCAGTCGGAGACGAGGGCGGGGTCGTCGTCGACGATGTTGTAGATGCCGCGCTGGGCTTGGGTGAGTGCGGCGACAGTGGCGGTGGCGGCGTCGTGGATGTGGAGGAAGGACCAGGCCCCGGTGCCCTGGCCGATGAGGGGGAGCTTGTGGTGGCGGAGGTCTTCGATGACGGAGCCTTCTGGGGCTCCGTTGCCGCCGAGAGCGATGGAGGTGTGGGGGCCGTAGAGGGGGCCGTAGCGGAGGACGACGCCGATGAATCTGGGCTCGCGGAGGACGGTGGCTTCGAGGGTTCGGAGGGCGTCGAGGGTGGTTTTGAGCTGGGCAGGAGGGTCGGGGTCGAGCTCGTCCTCTTCGGTCTTGAGGCGGATGCCTTTGCGGGCGTAGGGCCAGCCAGCGAAGCTCTGGGCGATGAATCGGTCGACGCCTGCGTTGGCGGCGGCGGTGGTGAGGTTGCGGGTTCCTTCGGTGCGGAGCTGGTTGGTGAGGGCGAAGTCGCGGTCAAAGTGGCGGAGGTCGATGCGAGGGGGGATGCGGTGAGTTGGTGGATGACTGCTTGGGGTTTGATTTCGGCGAGGGTTTTGCCGACGGCATTTGCGTCGAGGGCGTCGAGTAGGATGGGCGTGGCTCCGAGGTGCTGGACGCGGTCGGCGTGGGCCGGGTTGCGGAAGGCGCCGTAGACCTCGTGCTGCTGCTCGGCATCTCTTCCGGTAAGGAGGGGAATGAGGGCTTGGCCTATGGCTCCGGATGCGCCTGCCAGGAGGATTTTCATGGGTGTCCATTCTCCCACTTGAGCTTGGATGCGGCCTCGGCTCCGGAGGAGTTGTGGGTACCCCTCCCCCGTACCTTTTGATGCAAAGTATTCCATCTAGATTACTTAGGTCTGGACTTCGGGTGTACTGGTCACCGTAATTTCGCTGGTAATGGAAGAAGCCCCGGCGTCAGGTCCGGGGCTTCTCGTGTCTATATTTAAGTATAACGGTTTGGGGGAAATTACTCGGCACTTTGTAAGTGTTTTGTTTTTAGCAGGTTATTAGGCTATGGCGCTTGACACGATTTGTGGCCCCGACCTTCGCGCGATCAGGCGCGCTCATGATGGGGCACTCGGATTTGTGTTCGTTTGAGATTTGGATTGAGTGGACTATTGCGAGTTCCAATTTGAATCGGCCAGGACTATGGAGGTTTCGATCTGGCGGTCGGGTACGGTCCAGTAACGTTTGAGAAGGAGGGTCTTCTCGACTGAGTCGACTATGCGGAAGCCATGGCGCTGGTAGAAGCGGATGGCCCAGGCTGCGTCGGTCCAGGTGCCGATCAGGACGGGCTTATCGGTCAACTCGCGCAGATGAGAGAGAAGG
>DATDHL010000518.1:0-5758 GCA_036521575.1 Edaphobacter sp.
CAAAGTATCCCGCTGCACTGGTTTGAAGCCTGCATCACGGATAATTCGCCTTAGTTCTTCTTCGGTCGTGCAGTTCGCGGTTCCGGCGGCCTTTACGACGTTCTCTTCGAGCATCACCGAGCCCACATCATTGCCGCCGAAGCGAAGCCCCATCTGGAGCACCTTGAGGCCCTGAGTCACCCAGCTGGACTGCACATTCTCGATGTTGTCGAGATACATTCGGGAGATCGCCAGCGTCTTCAGGTACTCGACCGAGGTGGCCTCATCCCAGCCGCGTCCGCCCAGGGCGGTGTTATGCGGCTGAAAGCTCCACGGAATGAAGGCCGTGAAACCGCCGGTCTCCTCCTGTAGCCGCCGCACGACTTCGAAGTGATTGACGCGATGCTCGAAGGTCTCGCCTACACCGAACATCATCGTCGCGGTAGTCCGCATACCGAGCTCGTGGGCCGTGCGATGCACATCCACCCAATCCTGAGTCTTGCACTTCAGCCGGGCAATCCGGTGACGAACCTCATCGTCCAGAATCTCCGCTCCGCCGCCGGGGATCGACTGCAATCCTGCATCGCGCAGGCGCATGATCGTGTCGCGCAGGCTTAGTTCGCTGTACTCGGCGATGGCGAGAATCTCGCTTGCGCTCAGGCAGTGCAGCCAGATGGAAGGGAAGCGCTCGCGGATACCGCGGAAGAGCTTCTCGAACCAGTCGATCTTCAGGTCGGGATGCAGGCCGCCCTGCATCAGCACGCCGGTGCCGCCCATCTCGACGGTCTCGCGAATCTTGTCGTAGATGGTCTCGAAGTCGAGGATGTAGCCCTCGGCGGCCATCTTGCCCTTTAGCGGACGATAGAACGCGCAGAAGGTACAGTACTCCGTGCAGAAGTTGGTGTAGTTGATGTTGCGGTCGATGATGTAGCTCACCACGCCTTCAGGATGCAGCCGACGGCGCACCGCATCGGCCTCCATACCAATCCCGATCAGGTCGTCGCTGTTGAAGCAATCCAGGGCTTGTTCGCGGCTGATTCCCATAGCTCTATTCTACGCTGTCAGCGCACGCGAACCAGCAGCCAGAGAATCACGGCCAGCAGCACCACGACCAGCGAAACCCCGAGCTTGACCCACCAGCCCAACGAGGTCACCTGCGCTTCGAGCGTCTCTATCCGGTTCTCCCGCTGCTCGAGTGCCGTCCGTACACGCTTCAAGTCGTCGCGCACCTCATCCAGTTGCGCACCTTGCTCCTGCAGTTGCCGGTAGAGCCCCGCGTGGGCCTTGGTCACCTGTCCCAGGTCGCCGCGGACGCCTTCGGCCATGGCCACCATCGCCGCTTCGGTCGCGCGATCAGTTGCCGCTCGCGAGGCAAAGAACCTGTCGGCCATGGGAATCAACCGGGTTACGTGTGGAAGGAGCTCGAATAACTGCGCAAGTAATTTAGGCCACATATCTGTCCTGTCTTCTCGATTCCACAAGCCGTTTTGAAGTCCGCCACCGCATGATGAGCGCAACAATCGAGAGAATCAGAATCGCCGCCACAATCCCCTGCGACCACAGGCAGTAGATGCACCATTTTTCGAGAACGTACGCCTCAAGGTAGCTCAAAAACGCGGCGAAGAAGAACCCGATCTGCGCGGCCTGGAACACCAGCCACCACCGGCCCATCAGCGCCAGCACCGCGATCAGCGCATAACCCGCGATCCCCAGCGCCGCAACCGGAATGTGGTGCCCGGCCTTTGGATCCTCATCAAACGTCCGCGGAGGAAAGACCGCAAACCGGCTATGATTCACCGCGCCGCAGTCGAATTTTTCCGTCACCGCACACGGCGGAGCCTGCGCCGGATCCATGTAGTGGACCCGTAACGCCATCGTCGACACAACAATCCCCGCTACTGCCAACAAAGCCACGAGATACTTCATCGTTCGATTCTACCCGGGCCAACATTTTTCATTTCGTAATCGTCGAGCGATATCATCAAACCGTGACCACCCGCAGACAATTCCTCACCCTCCTCGGCGCCACCGGCCTCGCTGCTGCGACTCCCTCCTCGCTCTTTGCCGCGCCTGCCACTGAGCCTTTCTCGTTCCTCTTCGTTACGGACGCCCATCTTCAGCCCGAACTCAACGGCGTTATCGGCACCGACATGGCCTTCAAAAAGGCTCGCACCTTCAAGGCCGACTTCGCCATCAACGGCGGCGATCACGTCTTTGACGCTCTCGGCGTCCCCAAACAGCGTGCTCTCCAGCTCTTCGATCTCTACGACAAGACCGAGCAGGATCTCGGACTCAAATTCCATCACACCGTCGGCAACCACGACGTTCTCGGAATCTATACCGCCAGCGGCATTCCAGCTACCGATCCGCTCTACGGCAAGAAGCTCTTCGAAGACCGCTTCGGCAAGGCCTACTACTCCTTCGATCACAAGGGCCATCATTTCGTCGTGCTCGACTCAATCGGAATCACTCCCGACCACGCTTACGAGGGCCGCATCGATGCAGCACAACTCAAGTGGCTCGCGGGTGATCTCGCCGGGCTGCCTGCAGGCACGCCAATCATCGTGACGGTGCACATCCCGCTCGTCACCGGCTACGGTTCTTACCTGCCCGAGCCGACGACGCCCGCCGCGCACCACTCACTCACCGTCGCCAACGCCAACGAGGTCCTCGCACTCTTCGAAGGACACAACGTCCTCGGAGTCCTGCAAGGGCATACCCACGTCAATGAGACAGTCCATTGGAAGGGTGTTCCGTACATCACCAGCGGAGCGATCTGCGGCAACTGGTGGCAGGGCACGCATCTCGGCACACCCGAGGGCTTCACCGTCGTCACCGTGGCCAACAACAAACTAACCACGCGCTACGAGACCTATGGATTCAAGTCCATCAGCCCTAACAATACCTAGGTCAGCACATACACGTCGCGGCGCTCCTCGGAGACTCCTCGCACGTGCAAACCCCCTCCATTCCAGGGATCTGGGCGCTGTTTTCCGTCCTCCGGCTGCTTCTCGGAGTCGGATTGTTGATCGCGTGGCTCGTCGTGGTCCTCAAGGCCAGCAAAGGCGAGTGGTACAAGCTTCCGATCATCGGCGACTTCGCGGAAAAGCAGGCCCGCAGCCAATCATCGAGACTCTTAACGCTCCCGGAGGGTGGCCGCATCCACCTGCCGGGGGCCGTACTTCGCAAGTCTCTTCTTCATCACGCGGATCGCCTCAGGATTCTCATCCACCAGCAGGAACCGCCGCCCGTTCTTCGCTGCGGCCTCGCCAGTCGTACCGCTTCCTGCGAAGAAATCCAGCACCATATCTCCCGCGTTCGAGTGGACTTTTACGATTCGCTCCAGAACGCCCAACGGCTTCTGCGTGGCGTAGCCAGTCTTCTCCTTGCCCGTGGGAGAGACAATCGTGTGCCACCATACGTCTGTAGGGGTCTTTCCGCGCGCGGCCTTCTCAGGACCCACCAGCCCGGGAGCCATATACGGGATCCTGTCGCACTCGCTCAGGTTGAAGGTGTAATGTTGCGGGTCGCGCGTGTACCAGAGGATGTTGTCGTGCTTCGCCGGCCAGCGTTTCGTCGAGCGCGCTCCATAGTCGTAGGCCCAGATGATCTCATTCTGAAAGCATTCGCGTCCGAAGACCTCATCCAGCATCACCTTGCAGTAGTGCACCTCGCGGTAGTCGATATGAAAAAACAGCGATCCTGTCTCCGAGAGCACCCGATAAGCCTCCTCCAAGCGTGGCCGCAGAAATCCGAGGAAGTCATCAAACTGGTCCCCGTAGCTACCACCGGTTCCACCCTCCACCAGCTCCGTCCTGTAACGTTTGCCGCCAAATCCGACCCTGTCGCCCGCCTCATCCTGCACCGTCTTCATCTGCGTCCGCGCCTGCCGTTTGCCTGTATTAAAAGGCGGATCGACGTAGATCAGCTCAATTGAGTCTGCTTTCATGCCTCTTAGCGCCTGCAGGTTGTCGCCCATTACGATCGTGTTCCCTATCTGGTTCATTCCATCTCCTTCCTCCTTCTAACACGAACGTAACCTTGGACTTCGTCGCGTCAGCGTGTATCTTTTTCTGCGGACACCTTTTCGTCCACTCAAAGGTGGCAATCAACAAACTCATCTACGCCATGCTCTCTCACCGCGGCAAGGTTCGACGCGGCAACGAGGACGCGTGTGCCGCCTCTCCTGCATCCGGTGCCTTTGTCGTATGCGACGGCATGGGGGGAGCCGCAGGCGGCGAAGTCGCCAGCCATCTCGCCGCTGACACCTTCATCGCGCACATCGTTGCACCTGCATCCGGTTCCGTCCGTCCGCAAACTCGACTCAACGTCGCCGTTCAGGCCGCCAATCAGGCCGTCTACCAGCAAGCCCGCCAGTCACCGCAACTCGCCGGCATGGGCACCACCCTCGTCGCGCTCCTCCACGCCCCCACCAGTGACAGTCACCCCAACTCCCGCGCCTCCGACCCCGCCACCCTCTGGCTCGTCCACGTCGGCGACAGCCGCTGTTACCGCCGCCGCCGCGGCTATCTCGAGCAACTCACCAGCGATCATTCCCTCGTCGAAGAGCAGCTCCGCGCCGGCCAGATCACACCCGAGCAGGCCGCCCAGTCGCCTATGCGCAACCTCATCACCCGTGCCGTAGGCTCGCAGCCCACAGTCGAGGCCGACATCCAGGGACACCACCCCCAGGCTGGCGATCTCTACCTCCTCACCTCCGACGGCCTCACTCGCGAGCTCGCCGACGAGGACATCGCCGCCATTCTGGCCGACGTCCCAGCCCGCGCCACTCAGGCCAACCTTAACGCCACCTGCAAGTCATTAGTCAACGCCGCCAACGCCAAAGGCGGAAACGACAACATCACCGTCCTCCTCATAGCCCTCAACCCCGCATAAAACTTGCCCTCCTACCTTTGCCGTTGCATTTGCCGTTCTTGTTTGTCATCCCGTAGGGATCTGCTTTTGCATTTCTCTAGCCCCACACACAAACGTCATCTCGACCGAAGGCGGCGCTTTGGCGCCGTAGTGGAGAGATCCCTGTATTTCGTCGTTGCCGTTGTTTGTTCTCCGCAACCAACTGCTGAACTTCAAAATCGCAAGAACCACCCTATACCCGGCTCAAACTATCGCGGTGTTCGGCGCCGGAACCGTGGGTTGATTGAAACGCCTCGTTACAGCTTCTTACTGTGGTAAACCGCACGAAGAGCTATCAAACCGATCCCTAGAAGCGCAAGTGGAGCCGGTTCGGGCACCTCTCTGGGCGATGTGATCCTGTACGTCGCGGTGGCTGCGCCATTTGGGACTTTGGCCATCTCATTCGTCTCCGCTGGGCTAATCGAATCCTCATCCGAAGTGAATCCGTCGTCCTTGTTGGTGATAACAATGGAGCCGACTCCATTTCTAATGTCGATCGTGTCACTGAGCGAAGTCAGGTCTTCGGGATCGCCCACATTGACCGTGCCCAATTTGATGGACCCAAATGGCCCGATCGACCACGATCCGTCCATGTTTGGGTTTACTTTTTTCCTGTTGACAGATACCGACGCAATTGCCTCGGAGCCGTTTTCGGCTATCACCACGGCAAGGTCTTTTCCGTTCAGCGGCGCCCCTGGCATCGGGCCGGCAAGAGCCGTCTCAGAGAGAGCGTTGAAGGTAATTGGGTCCGCGTGAGCCGGTATAACGGCATGAGCCATAGCGATCGAAACAACCATAGCCAGTAAGTTGATTTGTTGCCGGTGCGTAGACATAGAAACCTCCTCGGGATGAAGGGCCAAGGTTT
>DATDHL010000519.1:0-3302 GCA_036521575.1 Edaphobacter sp.
GGTATCGCGGAGAAAATGCAGATCAAACCAGTGACTAAAGGTTTCATGAAATTGGGTGGCGGTTCCAGTCTTTATAGATGAGGTATTTTGCGGGTTGCTTGCCGATAGCTCCGAACCACTGGGGGCAGAAGGGGGCCATCCAGATGAAGTCGCCGGTGGTGACGGGGTACCATGAGTCACCGAGGCGGTAGATGCCTCCGCCTTCGAGCATGAGTAGGCCGTGCTCCATGACGTGGACTTCGACCATGGAGAGGGCCGCTCCGGGGTTGTAGGTCATGGTGTTGACGGCGAAGTCAAAGGCGGGGTTGTCGGGCAGGAGGGCGCGGACCTGGAGGTCGGGATCGTTGCCTAGTGGAGTGGAGGCGATGGTGGCTTCGTCGCCTATGAGGACTTCGGGTGGGTTGGTGGAGGTGAGGGCCTTGTAGGGTTTTTCGATGACGGCGATGCGAGTGGGCTGCTGGGCTTTGATGGAGTGATTTGTGCCTGCGGGGAGATACGCGTAGCTCGCGGGGGTGAGGGTTTTGGTGAGGCTTTCGGTGGTGAGGTCGGCGGCGCCTTCGAGTACGTAGATGAAGCGCTGGGTGGTGGCGGATCCGAGGGAGCCTCCGGGGGCCAGCTCGGCGGTGTATTGGGTGAAGGCCGCTCCTGCTGTAGGGGAGATGTGGATGATGGCGTTGGCGTTCACCATGCCGGGGAGCGGTGTGCGGACGAAGGTGTCCGGCGTGTGCAGGAGGTGGTCGCGCTGGTTGGTGCTGCGAGTGTGGCCTAGGTTATGCATGGGCTTCCTTGGTGGTGGATATATGTCTTTCGCGGAGGACAGTGAGGAACTCTATGCCGGTGGCTAGTGCTGCTTCTACGTCCTGGGGGAGGACGGTCTCGTCGGGGTGGTGACTGATGCCTCCGGGGCTGCGAAGAAAGAGCATGGCGGCGGGGACATATTGGGCGAGGATCATGGCGTCGTGACCTGCTCCGCTGGACATGATGCGTGAGGGATGGCCGGCGCGTGTGGCTGCGGTGTCGAGGAACTTGATGAATTGCGGGTTCATTGGGGTAGAGTTTTGTGCTGACACGCAGTTGTACGAGAGTTGTACGCCGCGCTTTGATGCGGAGCTTTTCGCAGATTGGATAAGGGATTCATGTGCGAAGGTTCGAACATTGTTATTGGCGTGGCGGACGTCGAGCGACGTGATGACTGAGCCAGGTACTACGTTGCCAGCGTTGGGTTCGGCGTGAATCTTGCCGACGGTTGCGACGAGGTTGGGGACGGATTGGGCGTAGGTTTCGACGTTGACGATCCACTCGGCGGCGGCGGCGAGGGCGTCGTGGCGAAGATGCATGGGGGTGGTACCGGCGTGGTTGGCGTTTCCGGTGAAGGTGATCTCGAAACGCGACTGGCCGATGATGGTGTCGACGACGGCGAGTGAAGCGGATTCGGAGTCGAGCACCGGGCCTTGTTCGATGTGAAATTCGAGGTACGCGAGGATGTTGCGAAGCATGCCTTGGCGGCCTCGGGGATCAATACCAAACGCGGTGAGCGCTTCTGCGACACTGATGCCATTTGCATCCTTGAGGAGAAGGTGATCGACACTGAGCCCGCGGGTGATGCCGAGGCTGCCGAGAAAAGGCTTGGAGAAGCGGACGCCTTCTTCTTCGGAGAATCCGATGACCTCTATGGGGAAGGGGAGCTTTATCTGTTGTGCGTGAAGGTGTTCGACGAGTGCAATGCCCAGGACGACACCGAGCGGCCCATCGAAGGCTCCGGCGTTCGGCACGGTGTCGAGATGTGAGCCGATGAGCAGACGGTTGGAGTTGGGGTCGAAGCCGGGATAGAGGCCACGGATGTTTCCAAGGATGTCGATTGTGATGGACATGCCTGCAGCTTGCATCCACTCGCGCATGAGATTGTGAACATCGTGCATCGGGGGCGAGAGGAAGGTGCGAGTGATCTCGCCGGGGACTTCGGTGAAGACTGCGAGTTGGCGGCAGCGGGCGATGACTTTCTCGGCGCGTTGTGTGTTGGTGGGCATGAGGCTCAGGCGGTGCGGCGGACGCGGGCTTCGATGGTGCCGTGGGGTTCGTCGGTGGGGACGAAGATCTCGTTGGGGTTGTCCTGGTTGAAGCGGGAGAGGTCGACGAGGAGGCAGTGTTTGTTGGGCATGGTGATCTCGATGTCGTCGATCTCGGGTGTGGCTTCGAGGGCGCTCTTTGCCATGGCGTAGAGGGTTTGCTGGACGGATTTGCTGTCGTGATCGGCGAAGGTGCGGAGCATAGCCTCGCGGATGGTGGTGCGGACTGCGTTGTAGTCGAGGTTAGGTGTGGTGTAGTGCCATTCAGCTTGCATGGCGGTGCCGAAGAGGCGGTCGCTGGTCTCTTTGAGGGTGGTGAGGGAGTCTTTGATGTAGCCTTCGAAGGCTGATTTTGCAGTTTTGAGCAGGACTAGATAGTCGAGGCCTGAGTGGATCTGGAATTCGCCGGTTTGAGTGCGTTCGACGTGGGTGGTCTGGAGTTCGTTGCTGCCGCGCATGAAGGAGGTGGGGTGGGGTTTGCCATCGATAGTGAGTCGGCGCCAGAGGGTGCTTTCGATGCGGATGGCGGCGGAGGAGACTTGCGGATTGCGGCTGAGGAGAAAGTCGGCCAGCTCTTTGGCGTAGGACTCCATGGAGGTTGCGGTGGAGTTGCGCGCGATGGAGTAGACGGTGTTCTTCATCGTGTCGGTGGGGAGGATTTTGCTGTTGTCGCCGTCGAGGTGGGCTGAGTCGAAGTCGCCTTTGAGGAGGATTTGCACGGTCCACTCGTAGAGATCGTGGCCGTGGGGGTGGCGCGTGACCTTCATGAGGCGGACGCGGGATTTGCCGTAACGGTTTTCTGCGAGTTCGATCATGCGTCAGGTTCCTCGGTAGGTGGTGTAGCCGTTGGCCGTGAGCAGTAGGGGGATGTGGTAGTGCTGCTCGGAGTTGCGGACGTCGAAGACGATGTCGATGTAAGGGTAGAGGCCTTTCTCGTAGTGCTGCGCGTAGTAGGCGGATGTCTCGAAGTGTATGCGATAGAGGCCGGGCTGCAGTGTTTGCGTTGGTGGCAGGAGTTCTTTGCAGCGGCCGTCGGGGTCGGTGACGGCTTCGTGGATGAGGTGCCAGCTGCCTTCGGTTCTGCAGGAGAGCGTGACGGTGACTCCCGCTGCGGGGCGGCCGATTGCGGTGTCGAGGATGTGTGTTGAGATGCCCATGTCAGGTTGACTCCAGCCAGCGACGGAGACGAAGCTCGGTGATCTGGCGTTGTTGTTCGGCTGCTTCGCGGAGCTCGAT
>DATDHL010000520.1:0-4935 GCA_036521575.1 Edaphobacter sp.
ATGGGGAGAGTGTCCCAGGTCAGCTCTCCCCGTCCTTTTTTTGCCTGATCGACAGTAAGGGGTAAGAACAAAGGCAAGAGCAAGAGTAACGAGTTATGAGTAACGAGTAAAAACGGCAGCACCTTTGGAGAAAGGCGGGGTCGAGGTGTTGGGTAGATGGAGATATCGGACTATTCGGGTGGGTCGAGGGTACATCTTAGTTTTGACACGAGGTCGAGGAGATCCTGCTTTTCGCGCTTGGCTTCGTCGATGTCCTGGATGGCAAGGACGCCGCCGGCCACTTCGCCGTTCTGTCCGCGGACGGGAGCGGCGGTGGCGCTGAGCCAGGTGCGGGCGCCGTCGTCGGAGTGGTAGAGGAACTCTTCGGCACCTGTGGTCTCGCCTTGCAGGATGGCGCGGGCGAGGGGGTACTCGCCAGGTTTGAGCTCACGGCCATTCGTCCGGAGAGCTCCTGATTGGCGGTAGTCGTCGATGTTCTGGTGCGGGGTGACGGGATGGCGAAGGATCTTTTCGGCCTGGGGGTTACCCATGAGGATGTTGCCGGTGGGGGCCTCAGTGATGATGATGCCAACGGGGACGGCGTCGAAGATGGCCTGGAGACGGGCTTCGCTGCGGCGCAGGGCTTCCTCGATGCGCTTGCGATCCTCGATGTCTTCCACGGAGCCGTACCAGCGGATGATTTCGCCGATTTCGTTGCGGCGTGGGGCGGCACGGCCGCGCATCCAGCGCCAGGTGCCGTCGCGGCGATGGGTGCGGTACTCGACGTCGACGGGTTCACCTGTACGGAGAGCTGTGCTCCAGGCGGAGAGGGTGTGTTCGATGTCGTCGGGGTGGAGGACCTTGATCCAGCCATCGCCGAGGGAGTCTTCGCGGGAAAGGCCGGTGAGCTCCTCCCAGCGGTGGCTGACGTCGAGGATCATGCCATTGGGATCGGCAGTCCAAGGGACCTGAGGGTTGAGCTCGACGGTGTGGCGGTAGTGGTCTTCGCTCTCGGCGAGGGCCTGCTCAATACGCTTGCGAGAGGTGATGTCGACAACAGCGACGGAGATGCCGATGACCTCTTCGGCCTCGTCGCGGGCGGGTTGATAGGAGACGAGGCGCGTACAGAACTTGCCGGGGAGCTGCGGATCGGGGCTGGTGATCTCGAGCTCGGTGATGACTTCGCCGGCGAGCGCGCGGTGGAGGTAGGGTTCGAGGCGAGAGGCAAGGGCTGGATACACCTCGGCGACGGTACGGCCAAGATGGCTGGCGACGGAGATGTTGTTCATCTGGGCCAGCCGTTTGTTGACGCTGACGTAGCGTAGATTGCGATCGAGGAAACAGAGGCCGACAGGGGAGCCGTCGTAGATGGCGTGGAGCTGGGCGAGGCGGTGGGTAGGCTGGGCTTCAAGACGCAGAGGCATGGAGGCTTCGGCGGGCGTAGGCGGGAGCTCAGGGGTTGGGGATGCCATCTTCTGAGCAAGCGTCTGAGGAAGGTCTTCGGCGGGGGCGGCGCGGCCGTAGAGGTAGCCCTGACCGATGTCGCAGCCGAGCCAGAGGAGCATATCGGCGTGATTCTGGTCCTCGATGCCTTCGGCTACAGTGAGCAATCCGAGACTGTTGCCGAGTCCGACGATGGCTGCGGCGATCTTGCGGCTCTCACGGGTGAAGGTCATGGAACGGACGAAGCTGGCGTCGACCTTGATCTCGTCGAAGGGAAGGGCCTGAAGCTGGCGGAGGCTGGAGTAGCCGATGCCGAAATCGTCGAGGGCGAGGCGGGAGCCTTGTTCCTTGAGTTCGTGGGCGATGAGGTAGGCGAGTTCGGGGTTGCCGAGGATCGCGCTCTCGGTGATCTCGAGGATGAGGCGGTCGAGGGGAAAGTGGCTGTGCTGGGCGGCGGAACGGATGTGGCGAGGAAGGGAGCGGTCGGTGAGCTGAGTGAGGGATATGTTGGCTGCCAGGGTGAGATGCGGGGGGATGACGGCAGCGGCAGTGAAGGCGGAGCGGAGAAGGTTGCCGGTGAGTTGGCCGATGAGACCGGTCTCCTCGGCGAGGGGGATGAACTCGTCGGGGTGAATGATGCCGCGCTGGGGGTGACGCCAACGGGCGAGGACTTCGAAGCCGGTCAGCTTGCCGGTGCGGAGCTCGACCATGGGCTGGAAGTAAGGAACGATCTCGTCGTTGTCGAGCGCGCGGCGGAGGTCGAGTTGTGTTTGGTCCGTTAGGGTCGCCATTCACCGCACTCCTGTCGCTCAGAGGAATATTACGCTCAGGGCGCGGTTTTCGGCTGGGATTCGTCGCGTTTAATGTAATGGTCGGGAACGGATCCGGGACTGTGCTATAGTTCGCTCACTTCGGGCAAAGGAGCGTGCTGGAGGCGGCGATGACGGATCTTCGCGTTCGTGGGCCGGTGCGGGGGCCCGGCTTCGGGCTTGTCGCAGCGATGGTGGCGATGGTCGTCGCGCCAATGGCCTTGACGCTGCATACGGTTCGGGTGTCGGCTGTGGTGGATGTGGCGGCTGAGCCGAATCCTTCGCCGTTTGGTTATACGGTGAGCCTGCTGCTGTTTGTGGTTCCGATTGTGGCGATCGCGTTCTGGTTTGTTCCACAGGAACGCGTGAAGATCTCGAAGAAGGCGTTCTGGTGGACGATCGGGCTGCTGTTTCCGCTGGGGGCGGCGCTGGATTTCTTCTTCGCGCATTTGTTTCTGACGTTTCCGAACCTGAAGGCTACCCTGGGCATAAAGGCTCCGGCGCTGGGGGGTGGGGTGCCGGTGGAGGAGTATCTGTTTTATTTGCTGGGGTTTATTTCGATTCTGCTGATGTATGTCTGGCTGGATGAGTACTGGCTGAATGCGTACACGGTTCCGGCGGAGGCAGGGGAGAGGGTGAATTTTGACCGGTTGCTGCGGTTTCATCCGCAGTCGGTGACGCTCGGGGTGGCGCTGGTGGGGGCGTCGATTTTTTATAAGTGGGTGATTGTGCGGGAGGCAGGTTTTCCGGGGTACTTCACGTTTCTGGTAGCCGGAGCGGTGGTGCCCTCGGCGGCTTTGTATCCGTCAGCGCGAACGGTGGTGAACTGGCGGGCGATGGGTTTGACGCTGTTCATTATTCTGCTAACCAGTGCGCTGTGGGAGGCTACCCTGGCGGTGCCTTATGGATGGTGGGGATATCAGCCGCGACAGATGATGGGGCTGCGCGTGACGGCCTGGGCCGGGCTGCCGATCGAGGCGGTGACGGTGTGGCTGGCCGTTACGTTTACGACAGTGATTGTGTACGAGATTCTGAAGCGGTGGAAGGCTTCGGGGAAGGGGCTGCGGGCGGCTTTGATGGGAGTGAAGGGTTTGAATTAGGAGACCATGTGGACCATATCTGACCGTCTATTAGCCGGAGAAAGATTTCCTCAGGGGCTAGAGCCCCACTGAAATTGAGCTACTTGCGGCGCGGCGGAAGCCGCGCCTTTCAAAGCAAGACTTCTTCAGCATCTTCTAAGGCTAAGGCGTTAGCGTACTCAATTTGCAGGCTTGTTGGGAGTATGGGGATTGGGGGTGGGCGCAGACGACTCGGAGGAGGTGGGGTGCGTCCGGGGACTTGGCGGCTACTGCGGACAGGGCGTGGTACCAGCTGGCGGCGTCTTTTTGATCAGAGTGGTTTTGCTGGGCCAGGGAGTCGGCACGGGTCAGGGTTGTTAGAGCACGAGTGTCCTCCTGTTGGAGGAGTTGGGTGACTCCGAGGTAGAGAAAGGGAAGTTCGGCGCGGGGGAACTGGTCGGCTAGTTCCGTGAAGCGCTGGGCGGCCAGGGGGTAGTCGTCTTTGGCGTAGGCCTCGAAGGCGGGGGATAGCTGGGCGGCGGTGGGTTGCTGGGTGGACGCTTCGCCGCGGAGCGCCAGACCGGGGGCGAGTCCGATGGGAACAGCTAGTTTGGCGATCTGGAGGCCGGTGGCCGATGTTTGAGGTACCGGGGTTTCGGCAGGTTGAGTGGTTGCTTGGGTGGGCTGGTTGGTTTGGGGTTCGCGGAGGAAGAGGAAGGCTCCGGCGACGGCCAAGATGACGGCTGCGGCTGAGGCGGCGTACCAGCGCCATCCTGCAGGGATTGCGGGCGAGGCGTGGGGGAGCTTGCGGAGGATTCGGTCGCGCTCGTTTGTGGTGATGGCGGGTTGGGGGATGTGCTGGAGGTCGGTCAGCAGCATCTGGCAGAGGGGACACTTTTCGATGTGATGGTTGACGTCAGAGGCGAGGGTGGCGGGCAGCACGTCTTCCTGATGGGCGCGCAGTAGGGTGAGAGGCGGACAGTGTCGGGATGGCCGGACACTGGATGGGAGAGCCTCATCCTGTTCGGCAGTATGGGTTTGGGGAGGGAGGTTAGACATCGGCGAATAACTCCTGCGTGGGGGGGGAGGTTTGGCGTGCGGGTGGTGAGGGTGTCACGGAGAAGCTTGAGGGCGTACTGGAGGTTTCCTTTGACCTGGTGCTCGGAGAGGCCGGTTTGTTGGGCGATCTCGGTGCGGGACATGCCGTGGGCGAAGCGAAGGATGACGCAGACGCGGTGAATGGGCTTGAGGCTGTCGCACTTGGCGAGAAGGTCTTCGAGGGAGTATTCAGGGGTGAAGGTGGTGGGTTCGTTGGCGTCCTCGAGGGACCAGCGTTCTTCGAGGTACCAGCGGCGCCAGTAGTCCGCGGCTCGGCGCTTGGCCACGGTGAAGAGCCAGGCCGGGAGCTGCTCTGTGGAGAGGCTGGCTGCGTTTTGGTAGAAGGCCAGGAACACTTCGCTGGTGATCTCCTCGTCGATCTCTCTGCGGCTGACGGAGCGCAGGGTAACGCGGAAGACGGCATCGACGTGCTGGCGGTAGATGCCGTTGAATTCGTCTATCGAGATCATCGTTTGGCCCGGTGAATCAGAACAAAAGAATTTGGAAAAGCGTGAGTCGATGTTGCTGCTTTTTCGACTTAGCTAGAG
>DATDHL010000521.1:0-3357 GCA_036521575.1 Edaphobacter sp.
TGTAGCCTTCACCGTAAACGTGATGGCCAGCACCTGCTCCGGCCTCTCCACACTCTCCTCAGCCAGCAGCTTCAGATACCGCTGAATCAGCAGCCCCGTCTTACCCGACCCCGCCGGAGCCTCCACAATCCACGACTGCCGCACATCCAGCGCCTGCTCCCGAGCCTCCCAATCCGGTGGCCTGCCATCATTCCTCTCAGCCGGCAAAGCCGAAGGCATCACAAAAAGATCAGCCATGCCCCACCTCCGCCGCCGGTCCGTCGCTCTCCTCTAACTCCTCCTCCAGCGTCGACACATCCAGTCTGCAAAGCACCCGCTGAGCGCAGTGCTTACAAGTAGCCGGATATCTCTTCGGCGAAACCCGCGCCTGCCCTTCCTGAAACTCAGTGGCCAGTTGCACCAACACCCGCCGCCACTCATCCACCTGGGACTCCAGTGGAAGCCTCATCTTCGCTGCCTTCGTCAGAATCCCATCCCGCCCCGCATACCCTTTCAGCTCCATGTACTTCCCGGCGCGCACCAGCCCAAACGCAACGCCCTGCATCTCCGGCCCCGCCGACAGCACTGCATACAGCGGCAGCTGCGGAGCATCCGGTCTCTCCGTCAACCACTCATTCGGCGTCGCATGTCCCGTCTTGTAGTCAATGATCAGCTCAGATCCATCCACCACATCCACTCGGTCCACACGAACACTCAACCGCAGCGGCCCAATCCGAGCATCATCCAGCTTCCTCTCACTCAGCTTCACCTCGAACGCAGGCCGCCTCATCTCCAGGTCAAGCCACTGCCGCAAAAGCCGCTGCAACCGCTCTCGCTGCATATCGAGATACGCCGCATCCCATGCCGTCACGCTCACCGAATCCGCTCTGCTCAAAGCCGACTCGATACAGTCGCGAAGCCGTCTCTCCCGTTCCTCCCAGGGCATCTCCTTCAGAGCCTGCTGCGTCCGCACCTCATTCCAGAATAGCTCCAACGCCGTATGCACCACATTGCCGTTCTCTCTTGCATCCAATCCGAGGTCGACACTCTCAAGCTCTGCCGACCACAACCGCCGCTCCGCAAACGCACGAAACCCGCAGTCCGCCTGCAACTCCAGAATTCGCGCACCGCCATGAACCACCCTATCCGGCAGCGGCATCACCCCAGCCCCATCCTCGATCTCTTCAAGCGACACCCGTGTCCGTGCTGCACCCTCATGCACAAGCCCCGCCGCATTTCTACTCTCCAGCCCAAGCCCAGCCAACGCAGGCGAAGACCGTTGTCGTCCCTCCGCCGTCTCCTTCGCATAACTGAAGACGACTGCCTTTGCGCTCCCCGCAATCCTCTCCGTCATCCTCCGAGCGTCCTCGCCATCCCGAGCCACATCCGTCCCCGGCACGCCAAGCTCTCGCTGCAACTGCCAAGGCAGCAGGGAACTACCCCGCGCCGCCATCGGCCAGCTCAGATCCCCCGCACCCAAAAACCAAAGCGCATCGAACGTACTCCCCGCAGCCTCCAGCGGCCCCATCACCTGCACAGGAGCATCACGCGACTCCGGCGCAAACATCGTATGCCGAACAATCCACTCCAACTCCTCTAGCGCCCTCCTAAACCCGACCTTCACCCCATCGAAGTCTGCCGTCACCAACTCATCCAGCGCGCTCTCCCACTTTCTCCGAGTCTGAAACGCAACGCTGTCCTCCTCACGCGCGCCCCAACCCGTAGCCTCCAGCAACTCCCCCATGCGCACCGTCCACTCCGCATGCGTCCTCTCCACATCTCCCGCAAGTCGAGTCGCCGCGACAACCCGCATCGCCCGCAGCCTTCCCAACAAACCCGTCAGAACACCCCGCCGCGTGGCTCTCGCCATCTGAACAATCAGCCACTCCAGCGAGATCTCCGGCCGCAGCATCCTCGCCTTCCGCAGCTCAAACGCATCAAACGCCGCACGAGCCCCGCGCTCCTCCTCCACCATCGCAAAGTAAGGCGAAAGCAACAGCGCACTCACCCGCTCCAGCGGCAGCGCCCCCGCAGCCCACCGCAGCAGATCCAGCGCCACCGCCACCATCGGCACACCCGCCAGCGGTCGCCCCACAGAAAACTCATACGGCGCCCCATCCTCCCGTGCAGCAATGTCCTCCAACTCGGGAGCCAGCACCTCACGAAAAACCCTATCGATCTCCGCCCGCCGCTCCTCCAACCCCGGAACAACCACCGCAACCCGAGCCTCCGGCCGCTCCTCCAGCACCCCCCGCACCCACCGCGCAGCTACGGACAACTCCTCTCTCGCATCCACCGCCGCGACCAGCGTCCGAGATACAGACGCCGCAGCCAACGGCATCTCCTCAACCACCACCCCGGCCCCGCGCAAAGCCTCCACCAACCCCATCTGCGCAGGAGTCAGCCTGTCGAACCCCACCAGCACAATCTCCCCACCCAGCCCCGAAACCCAGCCCTCGCCCACCGCCCGCCGCAGCGCCCCCTCCAACTGAGCCTGTGCCAAAAACCTCTCCGACCCACACAGCCGTTCAAACGTCCGAGCCCACCGTCGAAACGCCCGCGAATCATCACTCACCGCCGCACTCTGCAACCGCCTCTCCCCGTTGTAAGCGCAAAGCAGCCGCCACGCCTCCATCGCCATCTCTGCCAGCGACTCCACCGACCGCAGAGTAGCCAACTCCTCCTCCGCCTCTAGGACCAGCTTCCACACAGCATGTTCCTGCGTGCGGTTCAGCACGATCTCCGAGACACGCCCCTCGACCACCAGCCCCCGCCAAAGCCCCGCCGTCCACGTATCCCAAGCCATCACCGCCGGAGGCCGCCAGTTCACCAGCCCCTGCGCCCGATTCCGCCGGTCCACAGCCTGCCGCAACCCCCGCGCCGCCCGCTGATTCCCCGTCACCACGGTCGCGCCCCGCTCCAGCGCCTCAGCAATCCCGACCGGCAGCCCCATATCCATCTCTCGGTTATACGCCCGCCGCCGCTCTGGGAAAACCGTCCTCTATCCCACACAAAACACAGCCCAACGCACTCACCCCGTTATCATCAATACAGGAGTTTCACCCGTGCCCCGCAAGCCTCTATTTCTCCTCGCATTCCTCATTCTGTTGACCGCCTGCAAAGTCGAAGAGCTTCCCAAAACATCCATGACGGCAACGCTCCACGCGCCGCAAAAGACCTTCCCCGTCCGTGGCAAGGTCATCGCCACCGACGCCACCCACGTCACCCTCGACCACGAGGCCGTCCCCGGCTTCATGGACGCCATGACAATGCCCTACAAGCTCAAAGACCCCTCCGTCATCAGCGAGCTCCACCCCGGCGACCTCATCACCGCCCGAATCCTCGCCACCACCGATGGCACCGAATTCCACGACGTCC
>DATDHL010000522.1:0-8349 GCA_036521575.1 Edaphobacter sp.
CTGGCGACCTTCCTGCTAACGGTGTATCTGTACATCATTGTGCCGAAGGGATTCTTCCCGGTGCAGGATACCGGCGTGCTGCTTGGCATCACGGAGGCTCCGCAGGACATCAGCTTCAATGCGATGAGCGCACGGCAGCAGGAGCTGGCGAAGGTCATCCTGCAGGATGAAGATGTGGAGAGCGTCTCATCGTTCATCGGAATTGACGGTACGAATGTCACGTTGAACAGTGGGCGTATCCAGATCAACCTGAGAGACAGAGACACGGGCAGGGCTTCGGCGCTGGACGTGATTCAACGGCTGCAACCGCGGCTGGCGCAGATTGAGGGAATTCAGTGCTTTCTGCAGCCGCTGCAGGATCTCACGGTGGATGACCGCGTGAGCCGGACACAATATCAGTTCTCGATTGAGGACGCCAATGCGGAGGAGCTGGCAGTATGGTCGCAGAAGCTGGTCGATAAGCTGAGGCAGATCCCGGTGCTGACCGACGTTGCGAGCGATCAACAGTTGAGCGGCCTCGAGGCGCACCTGGTCATCGATCGCGATACGGCGGCTCGGCTTGGCATTACGCCGCAGAATATCGACGACACGCTGGATGACGCGTTTGGACAGCGTCAGGTATCCACCATCTTCACGCAGCAGAATCAGTACCACGTCGTACTGGAGGTGGCTCCGAAGTTCCAGCGGAATACAGACGCGCTGAACAACATTTACGTGAAGAGCTCGAATGGGACGCAGGTGCCGCTGTCGACGTTTACGCACATCGAGGAGAGACAGTCGGCGCTGGCGATCAACCACCAGGGACAGTTCCCGGTGGTGACGGTCTCGTTCAACCTGGCGCCGGGTAAGTCGATCGGCGACGCCGTCGAGGCGGTGAATCGCGCCAAGCAAGAGCTCGGGCTGCCGCCGAGCGTTAGTGCTGAATTCCAGGGCTCTGCTCGCGCATTTGAGGCCTCGCTGACCAATGAGCCGCTGTTGATTTTAGCTGCGCTGATCGTCGTCTACATTGTGCTGGGTGTGCTGTACGAGAGCTACATCCACCCCATTACGATTCTGTCGACGCTGCCGTCGGCCGGTGTGGGCGCGATTCTTGCGCTGCTGATCTTCCACATCAACCTGAGCGTGATTGCGTTGATCGGCATCATTTTGTTGATCGGCATCGTGAAAAAGAACGCCATCATGATGATCGACTTTGCGCTGGAGGCTGAGCGCGAGCATGGCATGGAGCCGGAGGAGGCGATCTATCAGGCCTGCCTGCTGCGCTTCCGACCGATCATGATGACGACGATGGCGGCGCTGCTTGGCGGCCTGCCGCTGGCGATGGGACGAGGCACAGGAAGCGAGCTGCGACAGCCGCTGGGTATCTCGATTGTCGGAGGATTGATTGTGTCACAGGTGCTGACGCTCTTTACGACGCCGGTGGTGTATCTGTTCTTCGACCGGATTGGGCGGAAGTATCTGAATACCCAGAAGGCGGATGCAGAGTACCGGGAGCATGAACATGCGGTGAGTGCGGACTGATGGCCTACGAGGGAGAGAATCACGATCTCGCTGAGGCGAGAAAGACTGCAGACAAACGTTCGGCGGGCGGTGTGCACTTCTCCGCGCCGTTCATCAAGCGGCCGGTAGCGACGACGCTGCTGTCGATCGCGATTATTCTTGCAGGTGCCGTCGCGTACACGCTGCTGCCGGTAGCGAGTCTGCCGCAGGTCGAGTATCCGGTGATCTCGGTGGGCGCGGGCCTGCCGGGAGCGGACCCGGAGACGATGGCGTCGGCGGTTGCGACTCCGCTGGAGCGGCAGTTTGCCAAGATTGCCGGCGTCAATGAGATGACGTCGTCGTCGGGGTTGGGCAACGCCTCCATTACACTGCAGTTCGATTTGAGCCGCGATGTGAATGGGGCGGCGCGCGATGTGCAGGCGGCGATCAATGCGGCGAGAAGTCAGTTGCCCGCGAACCTGCCGAGCAATCCAACGTACAGGAAGATCAATCCTTCGGACTCGCCGATTTTGATTCTGGCGCTGACCTCGGACACGCTCTCCGTGCCGGAGCTTTACGACGCCTGCGACAGCATCCTGGCGCAGAAGATCGCTCAGGTGGATGGGGTTGGGCAGACGTTCTGCGGTGGCAGCGCCAAGCCTGCAGTGCGCATTGAGGCCAACCCGTCACAGTTGTTCAACTACGGGATAGGGCTCGAGGCGCTGCGCGCGGCTATCGGCACCGTGAACGTCAACCAGCCGAAGGGGTATCTGCAGGATGAGACGCGGCGTTGGATGGTCAGCACAACGGACCAGCTCTATGGTGCGGCGGCGTATGCTCCGCTGATTATCGCGACCGACCGGGGTCCGGTGAGTTCCGCGGCTGCAGCTACGGGTTTGCCTGCGTCGTCAGCGGGCGCAGTGGCCAACGTCAACACAGCAACCGGAACCACCGCTGCTCCAGCTTCATCCAAGGCGGGTGCGGCCGGGGCTGCGCATGGCGTGGTGCGGATTCGGGACGTCGCCGATGTGATCGACAGTGTGGAGGACATCCACACGGGCGGCATGTTCAATGGGAGGCCAGCGATCCTCGTCGTCGTCTTCAAGACGTCGACTGCGAATGTAATCCAGACGGTCGACAATGTGCTGAACCTGCTGCCATCGCTGCAGGCAGCAGTGCCTCCGTCGGTGCAGATGCATGTGGCGCTGGACCGCACGACGACCATCCGTGCGTCAGTGAAGGATGTTACGCGAACGCTGATTATCTCGATCCTGCTGGTCATTCTGGTTGTGTTTGTCTTCCTGAGGGAGGTGCGGTCGACGCTGATTCCCAGCGTGTCTGTGCCGCTCAGCCTGCTGGGGACCTTCGGCGTGATGTATCTGCTGGGCTACACGCTGGACAATCTGAGCCTGATGGCGCTGACGATCTCGACCGGGTTTGTCGTCGACGACGCGATCGTGGTGATCGAAAATATCAGCCGGCATCTTGAAAGCGGCAAGTCTCCGTTCGAGGCGGCGATGATCGGATCGAAGGAGATCGGGTTCACCGTGGTTTCGATGAGCACGTCGCTGATCGCGGTCTTCATCCCGATTCTGCTGATGGGCGGAATCGTAGGCCGTCTGTTCCGCGAGTTTGCCGTGACGCTATCGGTCGCGATTATGGTCTCGCTGGTCGTCTCGCTGACGACGACGCCGATGTTGAGCGCGAAGTTCCTCAAACCACACGGCACAGGCAAGCATGGCTTCTTCTATCGCTGGGGCGAGAAGGGGCTGGCGTGGCTTACGGACGAGTACGAGCGCGGCTTGAAATGGGTGCTCGGGCACCAGGGCCTGGTGCTGACCATCACGATTCTGACGTTTGCGCTCAACGTCTACCTCTACATCCTTATTCCCAAGGGCTTCTTCCCGCAGCAGGACACGGGACGTATTGGAGGACAGATTCGTGGTCAGCAGGATGTCTCCTTCGACACGATGAAGCCGCATGTACAGCACCTGGCCGAGATCGTGCAGCAGGATCCTGCGGTCGAGAACGTGATGGCATTTGTCGGCGGCGGTGGCCCGGGCGGCGGCGGCGCTAATTCGGGAAATATGTTCATCTTCCTCAGGCCGGATGCGGAGCGACAGAGGACGGGTGACAACGCTGAGGTCGTCATCAATCGCCTGCGCCCGAAGACCGCGGGGATTCCGGGCGTACAGCTTTTTCTGCAGTCGCAGCAGGAACTGCGCATTGGCGGCCGCAACACAGCGACGCAGTATCAGTACTCGCTGACCGCTGATAATCTCAACGACCTGAATGAATGGGCGCCGAAGTTGATGGCGGCCATGCAGAAGCTGCCTGAACTCAAGGACGTGGCGACCGACCAGCAGCAACAGGGACTGCGCGCACAACTGGTGATCGACCGCGATACGGCCAGCCGCCTTGGCGTTTCGCCGCTGGCGATTGACGCAACGTTGTCGGATGCATTTGGGCAGCGGCAGGTTTCGACGACCTATCGGCCCTTGAATCAATACCACGTGGTGATGGAGGTTGCGCCGCAGTATCAGCGTGACCCGGATGCGTTGAAGAGTATTTACGTCAAGAGCACGACGGGAGCGATGATTCCTCTCAGCGCGATTACACGGTATGAGGAGCAACGCATTCCGTTGACGGTCAACCACCAGTCACAATCGCCTGCCGCGACTTTGAGCTTCAATCTCACGCCGGGCGTGTCGTTGAGCGATGCCACCGTGGCGATTGAACAGGCACGCGTCGCCATTGGTATGCCGTCGACGATCCACGGAGGCTTCCAGGGAACAGCGCAGGCCTTCCAGGCGTCATTGTCGAGCGAGCCGATGTTGATTCTGCTGGCGCTGGTTGCGGTCTACATCGTGCTCGGGATGCTCTATGAGAGCTTCATCCATCCGCTGACGATCCTTTCGACGCTACCTTCGGCTGGCGTGGGCGCTATCGTTGCGCTGCTGCTGTTCAAGGTAGAGTTGAGCGTCATCGCAATGATCGGCATTATCCTGCTGATCGGCATCGTGAAGAAGAACGCCATCATGATGATCGACTTTGCGCTGGTCGCCGAACGCGAGGGTGGCAAGACCCCGCAGGAGGCGATCTACGAGGCATGCCTGCTGCGCTTCCGTCCGATCATGATGACGACGATGGCTGCGCTGCTTGGCGGCCTTCCTCTGGCGTTGGGGCGTGGTACAGGAAGCGAGCTGCGCCGGCCGCTGGGAATCGCGATTGTGGGTGGCCTGATCGTTTCGCAGGCGCTGACGCTGTTCACGACGCCGGTGGTCTATCTGTTCTTCGACCGGCTACGTGCACGGTTTGCGAAGAAGCGTCCTGCAACGGTGCATGTGCCTCAGCCAGTCGCGGGAGACTAAGCCGAATCACAAAGAAAGGGCGCGATCCATTGAGGTCGCGCTCTTCAATCTTTAACGACTCATGCAGAAGCTATCTGGCGCTGACCAGTGCTGGTTCCGGAACCGGTGTGTCAGTGGAGCGGCGATGGGGAACAGCGCTGGCTACTGCCGGTACGATCGGCCTCGGCGGGTAGTAGGCGTTGGCGAAGTACTGGCCGAGCATCCGGTGTGTGTTGAAGAACGTTCCGTTGATCCCGATGCAGTGCTGCTGCATCTTGGCCCAGGCGTTGGGATTGGCGTAGAGCGGTGCGATGCGCTTCTCGAGCTTCTCGTACAGGCTGTTGGCCTCGGCGGCTTCTGTCTCGCCGTCTTCGATGGCCCAGCCGGTGACGTCTTCGGCGCAGCCCTCAATCCACCAGCCGTCGAGAATGGATAGCGACGGGACACCGTTGAGAGCAGCCTTCATGCCGGAGGTTCCCGATGCCTCATACGGACGGCGCGGCGTGTTCACCCAGGCATCGACTCCCTGGGTCAGCATCGCACCCAACTCCCAGTCGTAGTTTTCGATGTAGTAGATCTTGAGTGCAGCGGAATTGAGCTTGGCTGCTGCCGCGTAGACATCGCGGATGAGGCCCTTGCCCGCGTTATCGGCTGGGTGCGCCTTGCCGGCGAAGAGGATTTGCAGACCGCCGATCTTCTCGGCGATGGCGACCAGCCGGGCGGGATCGTGGAGCAGCAGGCTGGCGCGCTTGTAGGTGGCGACACGGCGGGCGAAACCAAGGGTCAGCACACTGGGATTGAAGTAATGGCCGGACCGTTTGGCGATGGTCGCAAACAAGCGGTGTTTGTTTTTGACGTGACAGGCGGTGATGCGCGCCGGATCGATGCCATAGATGGAGCGGAAGTAGCGATTATCGGTGCGCCAGTTCGCGACCTCCTTGTCCATCAGCTCCTGGAACGATTCCGACATCCATGTGGCGGCGTGGACACCGTTGGTGATCGAGTAGACCTTGTACTCGGGAAACATCTTCTGCGAGACCTTGCCGTGCTGCATCGCAACGCCGTTGACGTAGCGGGAGAAGCGCAGGGCGATGTAGGTCATATTCATCACGCCGTTGTGCAGGCAGTTGGCGCAGTCGATGGCTGCGGCGCGGTCGTGACCCAGCACCTGATACATGTGGTCGAGACCGAACTGATCGTGGCCTGCGGGAACGGGCGTGTGGGTGGTGAAGACGCATTGCTGGCGCACAGCCTGAATGTCGGCCTCGGTGGCCTCGCGCAAGGGTTTGCCCGCGAGCTGTTCTTCGAGAAGCGCAATGGTGAGCAGCGCCGCGTGGCCCTCGTTCATGTGGTAGACGTCGAACTTGCAGCCGAGAGCGTGCAGCAGGGCGATGCCGCCGAGTCCGAGCACTGCCTCCTGACAAAGACGGTAGTAGGAGTCACCACCATAGAGATGATCGGTAAGGTGACGGTCCCACTCGTCGTTGCCCTCTACGTCGGTGTCGAGCAGGAAGACGGGGATGACGTGGCCGGTGACGCCGACGACGTCGAAGCGCCAGGCGCGGACCAGCAACTGGCGTCCCTGTACGGTGAGCGCGAGCAACTGGTTAGCGCTGGGAAGCGTTGTCTCGGGCGACCAGGGGACGTCGGATTCGGTCTGCTGGCCCAGGTCATCAAGATGCTGGCGGAAGTAGCCGCGGCGATGCACGAGCGATACGGCGACCATCGGTGCGCCAGTGTCGGCTGCGGAACGGAGGGTGTCCCCCGCGAGTATTCCGAGGCCGCCGGAGTACGTTGGCAGTTTTGGAGAGAGCGCGATCTCCATTGAGAAGTAAGCTATGGTTCGTTTGGTAAGGTCGGGTGCTTCGGGGGCGGGTGAGGCAGACAGGCTCATGCTTTGGGTGCTTCCTTTTCTAGCCGGAGGGTCCTCTTTTGACGTGCGCTCGGCAACTTGGGTGCTCTCCGTCGAGCTGGAAACGTGAATTGCACGATTCCCAGTGCAAAAGAGCGGATCGGGCCCGTTAGGCGTGAGTTTACCAAATCGCCTCAATCGCGCTGTAGAACTTACGGTTATTGGGGTTGGTTCGGACGGGGTATTGACAGGAAAACGGTCTCCGTCGCGGATTCGATGCGCTGCCAGATCTGGTCGAGCCACGCGAGGTGCTCGGGCTTCATCAGGACGGACCGGAGGCAGGTAACTGTCTTGGTTTGTTCGGAGTGCGGCCAGGTGTTCGCCGGGAAGAAGCGCACGGGCAGATTGGCCAGGGCCAGATGGAGGTCGAGACGGGCAGCCTCGTCGAAGATGTGCTGGGCGTAAGTGGAAGAAATTTTGGGAGTTTCGGCGCGGACCGCCCAGAAGACGATATCGAGCTGCGGTGGGGCGTCGGGGGTGATGAAGTGTGGCGATTGGGCGAGTCGGCTGTTCAGCTCAAGAGCGGCGCCGCGACCGGATTCGAGGCCCTGCGCGAAGGCTTCGCCGGGCGTGTAGGGCAGCAGACGTTGGGTGGCCCAGAGAGCGACGGCGGAGGCTCCGGCGCGGGAGCATTCGAGAGAGATTTCGCCGAGGTGGAGTTCTTTCGAGGAGAAGTAAGTGTAGGGGGAGTCGTGTTGATAGAAGCGGCCTACGGTGGGATCGCGGAAGAGGACGGCTCCGCAGCCGTAGGGCTGGAGGCCGTGCTTGTGCGGGTCTACCACGATGGAGTCGGCCTGCGGGATGGCGTCGTAGGCGGCGCGAGTCTCAGGGGAGAGGTTCGAGGCCAGGGTGAAGTAGCCTCCGTATGCCGCGTCGACATGGATGCGGAATTTGTGACGCTCTTGCAGACGCAGGATTTGGTCGAGTGGATCGACGGAGCCGATGGCGGTAGTGCCAAGCGTGACCACTACGGTTCCGATGGTTCCAGTTTCGAGCTGGCGCTCGAGGGCGGCGAGCTCGATGCGGCCGCTGTTGTCGGTCGAGATGCTGACGAAGGGCAGGCCGAGAACGCTTGAGATGCGGCTGTGGGTGTAGTGGGCCTGGTCGGAGGCCGCGATTGTTTTGCCCGGTGCGAGTTGGCCGGCGACCCAGAGGGCTTCGAGGTTGGCGAAGGTTCCTCCACTGCTCAGGTGGCCAAGGTGCTGCGGCCAGTGGAACATCTTTGCGAGCGCTGCGACGGCTTCGATCTCCATGGCGGAGCTGGCGCGGCCTCCGTCGAGCGCGTGATTGTTCGGATTGACCGACATGGCGAGTGCATAGGCTGCGCGGGCGATGGGATGCGGCGGCTTCAGCATCTGGCCCGCGTAGAGCGGATGCCCGTAGGGATAGTTATCGTGAAGGCGAGTGGCCGCTTCGTTGAGAATGGCTGCGGCCCGCTCGCCCAGTGGCGGCGCAGGAGCGGCGGGAAGATCGTCGAAGCCTTCATCGAGACGGTGTTGGGCTGCGGCGAGGAGCTTGAAAAGTTCGTTGTCGGGCATGGCTGGATCTTATGTGGGTGAACTATTTTTGCAGAAGGCGTAAATCGCGAGACGATGAGAAGAATCTATT
>DATDHL010000523.1:0-5065 GCA_036521575.1 Edaphobacter sp.
CCGGTGCAGATACTCGTAGCTCGAGTAGTCATACTTCGTATAGAACGAGCGTGTAAATCCCGCCGGAATATCCGTAAACCCATGCAGGTCCACCGTCGCATCCTGCACCGCCCTTCCCGGGTCAGTCGAAAACGCCTCCGGCCCCGATGGCAGCCGAATCGCTGTCGGGCCCGGATTGCTCAAATCCGCATTCACCGAATACGTGTTCGGAAACTTGTTCAGATCCCCACGAAGCACCCACTGCACCTGACCAATCGACCCCGCAATGTCCGACGTCGCATGGTTCGCGACAAAATAAACATGAACCCCAGGATCGTTCGGCGTCACCACAAAGTGCTCGGTATAGGTGTACGCATTCGCGCTGCTCGACGGAAACGTCACCCACCAGTCCAGATAGCTGCCCGCATTATGAAATCCCGGCACAGGCGTCACCGATCCAAACCCTGCGTTGTCCATGTAAAAGCCCTTAGGCCCCATGGAATCGCTGTTCGTCAAATCGATCAGGTTGTCCGTGGTCCCCGCAGGATAAAGCCCGAAAATCCTTGGCCTCACCGTATTGAAGTCGATGTTCAGCGCTCCATTGCTGATCTTCCAATCCGCCGCATTTGTCGTGTCAATACTCAGCAGCGGAGCCGTCACCTGAAGCGTCGAGCAGGTCGCCCCGCTATCGAACCCAACTCCGTTCGAATCCGTCCCGCTGATGGATACAAAATAAGTCCCTCGACCCAGCGTCGCCGGAACCGCAAACTCCACCTTCTCTGTCGTCGCGATCACCTTCTGCACCGCCACTGCCGCCGTCGTCGTAGGCGCCCCTCCGCATGTCGGCGCTACCGACACCAGAACATTTCCCGGCAGCACAGTCCCCGAAGGAAATCCCGATCCAGTCACGTTGACATCTGCCCCAGCCGAGGCCGAGCTCGGGCTGGTCAACGCACTCAGCTTCACCGAAGCCCGCCCCTGCGCAGGCAGCACGACCAGCAACAGCGCAGCGCATCCCGCTCCTGCAGCAGTTTTGCGCAGGCCGCGCCACATCGCCAGTCTCTTCCTTCCCAAACCCATCAGGCCCACGAGGCCCGTTCCCAACATCGTCCAGGTCTCCGGCTCCGGGACCGTCGTCGTATTGATCACGGCCAGATCACCATCCGACAGCAATCCATTTGCATCGATCAGCATCGCGCTGAAGTCCGAGTGCACCCCAACCATCGTGCCGTCATTCAGCATCAGGTTCTGCGTGTCCAGCAAACCCGTCAGCGTCGCATCCGTCGCTCCAAACAGTCCAGTCGGCGGCCCTGCCAGTGTCGACAGCTCATCTCCGTCAAAGGACAACCCGTCCCCATCCAGCGTGAAGTACGACGAGTCGAACCCATGCGTTGCGCCGCCCGCATAGTGCACGGTCAGGCTCAGGTTTGTTAGCGAAACCGCTGTCGTCACCGGAAAACTCGGGTCTCCCGGCGCAGAGCTGTTCCCTCCCGTCAGGTTCACAATGTCGAACTGCGCTACGTTTGCTCCTGTCACATCGAAGCTGATATATCCCAGCGGAATTTCCGTAGCAGATCCCGCAATCGTCAGCATGGCCAGCGCACACGCCACACCTAGAACTCTCGCAAAAAAATTAGTCATGTCGCTCTCCGAAAAATAGTCAGATCTTGTCCTGCAGGTCTCAAATGCGCGATGGAATTTTTTCTCGGAGAAGCGTTGCTTTGCACGACATATTGACCGCTCCTCAAATGTCTTCGCCGTGGGCTGCCTTCTCCTCTGCCCTCATTTGCGAGGTGGCGTTACATTTGAGAAACAATTTCAAATACGACCGAGACATTAGCACCGCCTCTTCGGCGTTGTCAAAATAATTCTTCGTAAACCCTGTAGCCTCCCTCGTTCCGCTTTCTCAGCCGCCTATAAGATAAAGAGAGAACAGCCATGAATAAGACCTCAACCAAGCGCGTCGCCCTCATCCAGATGTCCTGCGCCCCGGACACCCAGCTCAACCTCGACAAGGCCGCCGAGCGCGTTTACGAAGCCGCCGCCCAGGGAGCCACTCTCGTCTGCCTTCCCGAGCTCTTCCGCGCCCAATACTTCTGCCAGCGCGAAGACCACGCCCTCTTCGACCTCGCCGAATCCATCCCCGGCCCCTCCACCGACGTCCTCACCCGCGTCTGCCGCGAGACCGGTCTCGTCCTCGTAGCCAGCCTCTTCGAGCGCCGCGCCCCCGGCCTCTACCACAACACCGCCGTCACCATCGAAAAGGACGGACGCATCGCCGACCTCTACCGCAAGATGCACATCCCCGACGACCCGCTCTACTACGAGAAGTTCTACTTCACCCCCGGCGACCTAGGCTTCAAATCCACGCAAACCACGCAAGGCCCCATCGGCACTCTCGTCTGCTGGGACCAGTGGTACCCCGAAGGCGCCCGACTCACCTCTCTCCGCGGAGCCGAAGTCCTCTTCTTCCCCACCGCCATAGGCTGGCACCCCTCCGAGAAAGAAGAGTACGGCACCGCCCAGTACGAAGCATGGCAGACCGCCCAGCGCGCCCACGCCATCGCCAACGGAGTCTTCGTCTGCGCCGTCAACCGCGTAGGCCACGAGCACGGCGACGTCAAATTCAAAGCCCCCGCCGCCGACGACAATCCCGCCACCGTAGAACTCCGCGGCCCCGGCGACCACACCCCCCACTCCGGCATCGAGTTCTGGGGCGGCAGCTTCATAGCCGACCCCTTCGGCCGCATCATCGCCCTGGCCAGCCACGACAAAGAAGAGATCCTCTACGCCGACCTCGACCCCAAACTAATCGAAGTAACCCGCCAACACTGGCCCTTCCTACGCGACCGCCGCATCGACGCCTACGAAGGCATAGCCAAACGCTTCCTGGACTAGATTAGGAAAAATATGGGTGTCATATTCATCATTGCCGGGTCTGGTGGGATCATCTTGGCTTTCATTGGCAAGAATTTCAGCGCAGGTGATCCCGACGCTATTTCGTCGTTTGCTCGCCCGGTCTCGAACAGGTACGGTCGTCTGATATGCGCCATAGCTGGAACGATGTTGATTGCATTTGGGATCAAATTTCTTTTGTTTTAGAAACTCATTGCTGGGTGCCGGATGCCCCATATCTCGATTTTGAGGTGGGACATTCGCGCAAAGCGAACCGTATTCCTTCACCTAGAACTACCCACCGGCTCCCCAAACGTAATCCAAAACCGATTCAAGTCCCGAACCATAAACTCACGCATCCCATAAAACGTATCGTGAGGCTCCTCGACAACCTCAACACGACCCTTAAGCCGAACATACAAATCGTCGATATCTTCACTGTGAACGTACAGGTCGACCTCGCGACGCCACTCTCCACTCGTCTTCCCACCCATATTGAGCATGACCTCGCTGTTCCCCAGCGACAGCAACGCCCAGTTCATCTCGCCATCCTCTTCGTTGTACCGGACTAACCCAACCCGATCGAAACATACCATTCCGCCGTAGCCCGGACATCCGGAACATGAATCATCGGACTCACACTCTGTTGCATCACACCCACCGTTTCGGTAACAAAACCCTCGCTGATTTACATTCATTAGATACTCCTCAGAGGGACGCCAATGCTGAAATTCATCACGTCGGGCGCTCTATTGCCCTCGCTCACTCTTCTTTTCACCCTCCCCCTTTCCTCCTCAGCCCAATCCCCCACGCCTGAACCCACCTACGTCAAAGCCGGACACCTCTTCGACAGCGAAACCGGCATCTACCGCCAGAACGTAGTCCTGGTCCTCGCGAAAGACCGGATCCAATCCATCGAATCCTCCACCTTCACCATTCCCTCGGGCGCCAAAGTAGTCGATCTCAGCCAGAACTACGTCCTCCCCGGCCTCATCGACTGCCACACCCACCTCGGAGCCCGCGCCGACAAGTACGACCCCATCAACTCCTTCAAAAGCACTCCCTTCACCCACGCCTACGCCAGCGTCGTCAACGCCCAGCGAACCCTCAACGCCGGCTTCACCACCGTCCGCGACGTCGGCTCCCGCCCTTTTATGGCCGTCGATCTCCGCAACGCCATCAACGAAGGCCTCATCCCCGGCCCGCGCATCGTAGCCTCCGGCCCACCGCTCTCCATCACCGGCGGCCACGGCGACCTCAACAACTACTCCCCCCAAACCCGCGTCACCATGTTCCCCGAAGAGCGTGACTTCTCCATTGCCGACGGCCCCGAGCAGATCCGCCAAACCATCCGCGCCCAGGTCAAATACGGCGTCGACGTCATCAAGATCCTCGCCTCCGGCGGCGTCCTCAGCAAAGGCGACCAGCCCGGCGCCCCGCAATACACCTTCGAAGAACTAAAGATGGCCGCCGACACCGCACACGCCACTGGCCGTAAGATCGCCGCCCACGCCCACGGCGCCCAGTCCATCAAGGACGCCATCAACGCCGGCATCGACTCCATCGAGTACGCCTCGCTCGTCGACGACGAAGGCATCCGCCTCGCCAAAGCCCACGGCACCTACTTCGTCATGGACATCTACGACGACGACTACATCCTCGGCAAAGCCAAGGACTTCGGCATCCCAGAAGAGATGACCAACAAGGAGCGCGGCGTAGGCAAACTCCAGCGCGAAAACTTCCGCAAAGCCTTCCAGGCCGGAGTCAAGATGGCCTTCGGCACCGACGCCGGCGTCTACCCGCACGGCGACAACGCCAAGCAATTCCACTACATGGTCATGTACGGCATGACACCCGCCCAGGCCATCCAGGCCGCCACTCGCAACGCCGCTGACCTCATCGGCCGCGCCTCCGACGTAGGCGTCCTCTCGCCCGGACACTACGCCGACCTCATCGCCCTCAAAGAAGACCCGCTCCAGCGCGTCGAAGTCCTCGAGAACGTCCCCTTCGTAATGAAAGGCGGCGCCATCGCCAAAAACGAACTAACCAAATAAGAAGAAACCCCATCGTTCACTGTGAACGATGGGCCTTTCGCACGATCAACCGACAATTGAGAACTAACAACTGTAGTTCCTAAATCGCGATCCCGACCTCCCGCTCAGCCCGTCTCCCACCCAGATATCCAAACAGC
>DATDHL010000524.1:0-3152 GCA_036521575.1 Edaphobacter sp.
TGATACGCCACAAACACATCCATCGAGGCCACACGACGCACCGGAGCATCAAGATCATGAAAAAGCTCCTCGCCGATTCGCGCCGCAATCTCCGCGCCATAGCCCCAGCTCAGCATGTCCTCATGGGCCACAATCACCTTGCTCGTCTTCTTCACAGACTCTGCAATCGTCTCCCAGTCATACGGCGACAAGCTCCGCAGGTCGATTAGCTCCACATCGATGCCCTTATCGCGATGAATCTTCTGCGCCGCCTGCAAAGCCCTCGGCACCACAGCGCCATAAGTCAGCACAGTCAGGTCTTTACCGGGCCGCACAATCTTCGCCTTGCCAAACGGAATGCAATACTCCGGGCCCGGATAAGCCGCACGCCCAAACGTCTCGCGATACAGCCGTTTATGCTCCAGAAACAGCACCGGATCATCGCACCGAATCGCCGTCCGCAACAACCCGAACGCATCCAGAGCATTCGAAGGCATCACCACCCGAACCCCCGGCGTATGCGTAAAGATGCTCTCGCCCGACTGCGAGTGATAGATCGAGCCCCCTGTGAGATATCCCCCAATCGGAACCCGAATCACCAGAGGGCAATTAAACCCGCCATTCGACCGCCACCGCAGCAACGCCAGCTCATTTCGCATCTGGTGCATCGCCGGCCAGATGTAGTCGAAGAACTGAATCTCCACCACCGGCTTCAGCCCACGAGTAGCCATCCCAATCGCGCGACCCACAATATTCGCCTCGGCCAGCGGCGAATTCCACACGCGGTCATTGCCGAACTCTGTCTGCAGTCCCGCTGTCAGCTTAAAGACTCCGCCCTTACCCTTGATCTTCCCCGCCCGCAGCGCCTCATCACGCGTAGCATCGGCCACATCCTCACCGAACACGACAATCCGTTCATCCCGCCGCATTTCGTCTTTAAGGCAGCAGTTGATCAGGTCAGCCATTGTGCGCTCCGAAGAATCCGCTGTCGCCGCCGGCTCCGTCGCAAAGCGCGCATCCATCGGACTCAGATCCTCCGAGTACATATGCTGCATGATGGAATCAACCGTCGGTAGTGCGGCCATCACAGCCTTATCCGCCGCACGTTGCACCTCTTCGTCCACCTGGCGCTCCAGCCGGTTGATCGCATCCGCATCCAGAATCCCCTCGCGCAGCAGCCACATCTGCATCCGCGAGATCGGGTCGCGCAGCGCATCTGCCTCCAACTCCGCGGCGGACCGATACAGTCGCTCATCATCGCTCAACGAGTGCGAATACGGCCGAATCACATGCCCATGCACAAACGCTGGCCCCTTACCCGCGCGGCAATACGCCACCGCCTCCACCATCGCGTTATAACTCGCAATCGGATCGGTGCCGTCGATCTCCGCAAAGTGGAAATTCGGAAAATTCGCCACCAGCCGCGAGATATTCCCGCCCGGCGTATTCGCCTCCACTGGTGTCGAGATCGCATACCCATTGTCCTCGACCACATACACCACAGGCAGCTTCTCATTCGACGCCGTATTCAGCGACTCCCAGAACTCCCCCTGACTCGTCGATCCCTCGCCAATAGAGACATAGACAACCTCGTCTCCATGAAACGCCACGTCCTTAAACTCGCGATAGTCGCCCTCATGTTTCGCCGCTGCCTCAGGATGCCGAGAGAAATACCTCCCCGCCTCCGCACACCCCACAGCATGCAGGCACTGCGTCGCTGTCGAAGAAGACGGGCTCACAATATTCAGCTTCTTGCTCGACCAGTGCGAAGGCATCTGCCTTCCACCGCTGGCCGGATCATCCGCCGCTCCCACAGCCTGCAATAGTTGCTCTTCAACCGTATTCCCCAGCGCAAGGCAGAGCGCCCGGTCGCGATAGTACGGAAAGAACCAGTCATAACCCGGCCGCATCGCCATCCCTGCGGCCACCAGCAGCGCCTCATGTCCCGCACACGAGACCTGAAAGAATATCTTCTGCTGCCGCTTCAGCACGATCTCGCGATCATCCGTTCGCCGCGAAAGGTACATCAGCCGGTAGAACTCCACCAAATGCTCGTGCGTCAGTGATGTTCCCGCAACCGCGGTCGCCGTCTTTTTTCTCTCTGCTACACCAGATCCCGACTGTCGAGCCATGCACCTATCCTCAGCAGCTCAAACGCGTGCCGCCGAACAAGATTGTACCGGGAATGCAGCCAGATTGACTCCCCGGAATAAGCCAGATATCCACCGACAAGTCCGACCACCAATCATCAAAAAGATGGGCGACCCCAAAAGGCCGCCCATCCGATCCAACGAAATCGCCTAAACAAACAGCGGAGCTAGCACCAGCGTGATCGTAGCCAGCAGCTTGATCAGCACGTGCAAGCTGGGCCCAGCCGTATCCTTGAACGGATCGCCAACCGTATCACCAACAACCGCAGCCTTGTGCGCCTCAGACTTCTTCCCGCCATACTGCCCAGTCTCGATGAACTTCTTAGCGTTGTCCCAGGCACCGCCGCCATTGTTCATCAGCATGGCCAGCAGAACACCGGAAATGGTCCCGACCATCAGCAACCCTGCCACAGCCTCAGCCCCGGCAAGATTCACCGGAACCCCCGCAATCGCCGGCACCGGAAGAATCGCCCCCGCAACCATGGCCGAGTTCGCCTGATAGCTCGCGCTGAAGTGCCGGAAGATCAATCCGACGGCCACCGGCAGCCCAACCGCGAGCACGCCAGGCAACACCATCTCCTTCAGCGCCGCTCCCGTCACAATGTGGACGCACCGTGCATAGTCAGGCTTCGAAGTCCCCTCCATAATCCCCGGATTCTCCTTGAACTGCGCCCGCACATCCTGAACCACCATCTGCGCTGTCCTGCCAACCGCCTTAATCGCCAGCGAACTGAACAGATACGTCAACATCGCGCCCAGCAATGCCCCAACAAACACGGGCACCTGCGCCAGGTTGATATTCGTAAAGCTCCACCCCGGCGGCATGTACCCGCCAGCATGTGTAACTTTGTCAGTCACAATTGTCTTGATCTGTTCAAGATAAGCCGAGAACAGCAGAAATGCCGCCAGCGAAGCCGACCCAATCGCATACCCCTTCGTCAGCGCCTTGGTCGTATTCCCGGCCGAATCCAGCTTGTCCGTCCGCTCACGAATCTCATGCGGCTGATGCGACATCTCGATAAT
>DATDHL010000525.1:0-3663 GCA_036521575.1 Edaphobacter sp.
GTGTCGGTGGTTGGGAACGGGGGCAAGTCAATCAGGGAAAAAGTACGTTCCGCTACTCCGCGTGAGTTGTCACCACTCAGAAGCTGAGATCACTATGATCGAGGAATGCCTAACCCCTGATTCTCGACGAGTGACGTATCGATTGCGCGGACAGCTTGCCATAGGCCATTTCAACGTGCTCCGTGGGCTCTCGATTCGTTTTTTCAGGTGCCTTAAAATCGGTGGGCATCCGCGTGCAAGAGATTGCTGGGTGTGCATCTAACTGCTCGGAGGGTTAACTTATGCCATTCAAGAGCGAGTCACAGCGTCGTTATTTTGAGGCAAACAAGGCAAAACTGGAGAAGCAGGGGGTTAATGTGACGGAGTGGAAGGAATCAAGCAAGGGTTTGAAACTCCCGGAGCGGACACCAAAATCGAAGAGTAAAAAGAGCCGATAACGAGTTGATTTGCACCGAAAAGAGCGTTTGTGAGGACTTGACACGGAGCGCAAGCTGCGGGATGTAGACGAGCCAATTGCGAAATGTGGATGAGCGACACAGGCTGTCAAGGGCAACAGGATTTTGGGTGAATGATCATCTCTGTGGGCGACCCTGTCCAACCCGAAAATCGGCAACTAAAGGAAGATGATCTGAGGCCAGGAGCGCCATACGACTTCGAGACAGCTTCGCTCCTTCCAGTTCCAACGGTGCATCGTAGTAGTAGTAATCGAGAGACAATACCGGCAGCATCCCCGGGAAGGTTCTAGGAAATTTCAGGCCATATTCAGGCTTGAAAGTCTTAAAGCTTCCGCGCAGGAGTTTTGTCGTTATCCCACTCGTCCACTCGTTGAAATCTCCCACCACCAATCGCGGACCGCGTAAATTCTGCCCCAGTACCTGAGTGCTGAGCAGCCGCGCAGCCTGCGCCCTGCGCTCCATAAACCCAGTTCCAAGATGCACATTGAAGACATGGACAATACAGTTCTGGCCGACGTTGATATCGGTTTGCAGCACCCCACGTTCTTCTCTACGTTTGTGCGTCACATCATGGTTCTTCCACGCGTTAAGCCCGAGTCGACTGAGCGTCATATTGCCGTAGCCGCCTCCGTAAAGGGGACGGTTTGACCCAAAGCACACATAATATTCTGCAAATGCTCTGGCAATCTCACCAGCCTGATTTAACCGTGTTCCACCCGAGGGAGCATCTACTACTTCCTGTAGGCAGACAATGTCTGCATCCAACCGGCGGATCACATCGATAATCCGCTCCGGACGTATCTTCCTATCGAAACCTTGGGATTTGTGAATATTGTAGGTCACTACACGGAAACGGAGCGGGCTCTCGATCATTGTTGGCGCTCGAAGATCCATCCCAGCACCTCCGGCGCACGCTCACTAACCGGCCTGTGTCTCCAGTCCTCGAGCGAAATTCTCCGGCTCTCCTTCAAATCAGCAGTCATATCAGATTCAAGTCGCTCAGCAACACCAACATCTCTTACCGCCAGGTTTACCTCATCATTGATTCCAAAGGAGCGGTTGTCGAAATTCGTCGATCCGACCACCGACCAAAGTCCATCGACACAGAGGACCTTGGCGTGGATCATAGCTGGCTGATACTCGTATACTTCGGCACCCGCTTCTAGAAGGGCACCATATCCTGCCCGACTGGTACTTCGAGTTAACAGGTGGTCGCTTTTGCGCCCCGGCACCAAAACTCGCACACTCACATTCCGATCTTTGATTGCTCTGCAGAGTTCTTGAATCAAGCTGTTGTCGGGCAGAAAATAGGGTGTGGTGATTGCAATGCTTCTCCGAGCCGAGGCAAGAAGTAATTGAAATAGGATGCGCGCACGAGTCGATCCGCCTACTGTCGGGGTGCTGTTAATAACCAATGCCACCGTTTCGGGAGCACAGCTTATTTGGGGAAAATAAGACTCGCCAGTCATCAGTTCACCTGATGCTGAGAGCCAATTCTCCGCAAACGTTGCTTGCAGATTAGCAACTGCATCGCCTTCCACCCGCACCATCGTGTCACGCCAGCGTGGCCGACCGTGGGCGCCCGTATACCACTGATCGGCGACGCCTGCCCCGCCTATAAATCCAATCTTTCCGTCTACGACTAGGAGCTCGCGATGGGTGCGGTTATCTATATGGGTAAGCCGATTCCAAGCCGGGCGGTTATACCACTTCACCTTTCCACCTGCCTGAATCAATGGTTGGAAAAATGCCCGTGTTACCCCTGCGCTCCCAAAGCCGTCCAGCACTACGTTTACGTACGCCCCTTCCCGCGCCTTTCTCGTCATCGATTCCAGATATCTTTCCCCGATCTCGCTTTTCGTGAAAATATATGCTTCAAGATTGACGCTGCGCTGTGCCTCCTCGATGGCTGCAAGTTCCGTTTCGTAAAAGCACTCCCCGTTCGTGAGAACTTGAAGCTGCCCCCTTCGGTTCGCCTTTGCGTCTACGAGAGATTCCAACAGATCAATAAATTCACGAGAATCGTTTCTGGGAACCCCCTCATTATTTGAGATTTCATATCTTGGCGTCGCGCCAAAGATTCCGGACAACAGAAAGAATGAGAGAAAGACAAGCGCGAATAGTCCGAGCGCAAAGACACCGGTTGGGACTGAAACCATCAGTAAGATTGCGTACATACAGACCTCGCCTCAATCAGAGGCCGTGTCGTACCTAGATTCTGTTAGGCATGCCGATTCCTGGCGACCATAAGCTTAGATGCCGATCAGCAAAGAACGGGATTTACGTCCGACTACCGAATCAGTGCGTACAGGTGGGCGAACACGGGTTTCGCATGACCTTGGGAATTATGATCGAGATTCGCAGCGGATCATGCCAGAGCCTTCGATCTTTATTGTGCTGAGGACGGGAGTCGCCTGACGAGTCCGCCTGGCCATAGGCGGGTTTTCGGAAACTTGGTGTGAGTGTCGACTATCCGATACAACATCAAATGGATCCAAACAACCATTTCCGCACGCTCGCCGCCTAATGACTATGATCAACACGTTTCTATCACGCTCATTTTTTCCCTCCCTCGCGTTGACGTCAACAATGATCTTGTCCCCCGCACCCTTCTCGGCTCAAACAGCAGGACAGGATGTACACAACGCTGGCACCGCGACCAAGGACGCAGCTAAAGATACCGGCCATGCCGTCAAAAAGACCTCAAAGACCTCCGCTTCGAAGACCAAGAGCGGTACGGAGAAGGGTTACAACAAAACAAAAGAGGGTGGAACGGTAGCAGTCGACAAAACTAAGGAGACATCCGTCAAGGCCTACGACAAGAGCAAAGAGGGCGTCCAAAAGGTTGTCGATCCGTCAACGGAGAAGAAAAGTAAAGTAACCGACCAAAGCCGCGAGACTAAGATGAAGGCCAAAGACGACGCGAAAAGAGCTGAGCAAAAAGCCAAGGACTCAACGCCCCAATAAATGTTGTTTCAATGTATCTCGAGTGGAGGGGGACGGTTGTCTGCCTAGCGTCGCGGAATGCCCGGTCTCGGCAACTTCGACCTGAAACTTGCCAATAACGCCTGCCAGCTCAACCGGTCGATGCAACACTATCTAATCAGCTGATCCACAAATGCTTACCCTGAAGAATCAATCTGTTTGGCTGATGTGGCCAAAACCTAGCCAGGGTAAGGTCCCGCTGATCTAACCCTAGCCAGCGTTT
>DATDHL010000526.1:0-1676 GCA_036521575.1 Edaphobacter sp.
GGTGGGCGATTGTAGGACAATAGAAGGAAGACGGATAGGGGACTGGAAACGATGGCGGATGAGCGTGTTGTAGGGATTGATTTGGGGACGACAAACTCCCTTGTTGCGTATATGCAAGGAGATACGCCGACAGTTATCCCGGGGGAGGACGGAGAACGGCTGGTTCCGTCGGTTGTAGCGTGGACTGATGATGGTGTAGTGGTGGGAAATGGTGCGCGTGGGACGCTGATGTCTGACGCGGCGAGCGCCGTTTATTCGGCCAAGCGGCTGATGGGGCGTGACGTTGCTGACGTGCATGAAGAGTTGAAGTTGTTTCCGTTCAAGCTGGCGGAAGGGTTACAGCCGGGGGAGGTGCTCAAGGTCAGCGTGGGTGGATTGATGCTGACTCCACCGGAGATTTCGGCCTACGTGCTGATGCAGTTGAAGAAGAACGCGGAGAGGTTTTTCGGCGGTCCGGTGACGAAGGCGGTGATCACGGTTCCGGCTTACTTCAACGACGCTCAGAGGCAGGCTACGAAGGATGCAGGGCGGATTGCCGGGCTGGAGGTTCAACGCCTTGTGAATGAGCCCACCGCAGCGGCCCTGGCGTATGGGCTGGACAAGAATCGCGATGGGCTGATTGCGGTGTATGACTTTGGGGGTGGAACATTCGATATCTCGATCCTGAAGCTGCATGAGGGGATATTCGAGGTGATCGCGACAGGCGGGGACACGCATCTGGGTGGCGATGATATCGACAATCTGCTGATTGCGATTGCCTTGGATGATATTGCGGGGGATCTGGGCGAGGATGTTCGTGGGAACGGCGAGGCAGTGCAGGCGATTCGCAAGGCTGTGATTGAAGCGAAGGTATTGCTTTCAACCGCGGGCGTCGCAACGCTGGATCTGGTGCTGCCGAGTGGAAAGAGGTATCTACGTGAGATTACGAGGGCTCAATTTGAGGAGCTGACTGCAGACGTAATTTCACGGACCGCTGGACCTTGCAGGCAGGCGTTGAAGGATGCTGGTTTGGATGCTGCTGCGATCGACGAGGTGGTGCTGGTTGGTGGATCGACTCGGATTCCTGCAGTGCGTCGATTGGTAGCCGAGATATTCGGGCTGGGTGCGCGAGGGAAGAAACCGCATACAGAGCTGAATCCGGATGAGGTTGTTGCCCTGGGGGCGGCGGTGCAGGCGCAAATTCTGGCGGGTGGATCGACTGCCACGGAGGATTTGCTGCTGTTGGATGTGACGCCTTTATCGCTGGGGATTGAAGCGCTCGGCGGCGTCGTGGCGAAGATTATTCAGCGGAATTCCACAATTCCCGCCAGCGCGACGGAGCACTTTACGACGGGTGTGGACGGCCAAGCGAATGTGGCAATCCATGTTGTGCAGGGTGAGCGGGAGCTGGCTAAGGATTGCCGGTCGCTTGCGCGGTTTGACCTGAAGGGTATTCCGCCGATGATGGCTGGCCTGCCGCGTATTGAGGTAAAGTTTTTGATTGATGCGAATGGGATTCTGCATGTATCGGCGCGGGAGCAAAGGAGTGGGAAAGAAGCCGAGGTGGAGGTAAAGCCCACGTATGGGCTGACGGATGAGCAGGTGGAGTCGATGATTCTTGCCTCGTTCGACTACGCCGAAGAGGACATTCGTGAACGTCAGGTGATTGAAGCGAAAAACGAGGCCGATACGATTCT
>DATDHL010000527.1:0-3043 GCA_036521575.1 Edaphobacter sp.
AGGTGATTAGAAAGAGGAAGAATTGCAGAAATGTGGAGAGGAACTTTTTCATTCTGGTTGCCTTGTCTTGTGCGTTCTTGTCTCAGAGCATCTTAGCGTGATGGATTAGTCGTGATAACGTTTTTCGCCTGCAGGGATGGCAACGTTGAGGCGGTTCTGCTGCGGCGGTAGCGGGCAAGTCGCGAAGGCCGTGTAGACACATGGCGGATTCTGGATGCGGTTGAAATCGAGAACGACGGTGCCGGGCTTGTCGAGTCCATTGCTGGGCAGAGAGGTGTAGAGGAAGCGGCCGGCCTGATAAGTCGTGGTGGTGCTCGTGGTGTCGCGAAAGATGAAGAAGAGCTTTTGGTCGGCAGGATCTTCGATGACTGGCTCAAGCCGCAAGGTCTGTCCGTTGAGCGCGAACTCGGCAACACCGGGCGAAGCTTCGTGGCCGATCTGACCTAGAACATTGGGGATGTTCAGGGTGTGCTGCGGGTTCGATGGAATCCACTTAGCGGTGACGACAAAGCGGGGATCGGGGGCGTACCAGTTGAGGCCGTGAAAGCTTGTTCGCGTGGGAGCTTGTGCATCCTTGACGCGAAGATAGAGGCGGTCGCCCCGCTTGATGACGATCATCAGGAGACCGTCGTAACGGAGTTCGGAAGGATGGTTGTCATCGTGCGAGAGCACGGCAGGAGCGGCGGGCTTTCCATCAAGAGTAGTGCCCGCAGAGAAGCCTCCGGCTGGCGCTACGAGGGAGACGTTGTCGTTGGCGAGGCGAAAAGTCGCAAGGTGAGCTGGAGCGTGGTCGAGATGCAGCGTATTGCCGGGGGCCGAGCCAACGGTGGTATCGCCAGGCTTGAGCCACTGGAGCGCGACGAGGGAGAGCCAGCCATCGGGCGAAGAAAGGCTTTTGGCGCGCTGGCTGCGGAACTCCGTGATCTGCTGGAGGTACTGCGGATCGGGTGCCGCATTTTGGGCTGCGGCCGTGAGCGTGAGAAAGGCGATGCAGAGAATTTTCTTCATGGAAGGGGTCTCGTGATGAGTTTAGCGCGAGTGGCCCACAGAAGAACGCCGCCTCATCACGGAAGATGAGGCGGCGCGATGTTGCGGGTTAGAAGGTGGCTGAGCTTGCAGCAGATTGCGAGACATCAACCGATCCCTTCAGGTCGAGCGATGCTGAGGAGTCGCCAACGAGAACGCTGAACTTGCCAGGGGCAATGCTCCACTTCTTCGCGTCGACGTCGTAGTATGCAAAGGCGCGGCTGTCGAGCTCGACAGAGACATGCTTCGTCTTGCCCGGCTGCAGCATTACCTTATCGAAGCCCTTGAGCTCCTTCGCAGGACGAGCAACCTTCGTATGATCGTCGCCAACGTAGACCTGCGCGACGTCAGCTCCGGCACGATCTCCGGTGTTCGTCACGTCGAAACTCACGGTCGCATGCGTACCATCCGACTTGATAGAGAGATTCGAGAATTTGAAGGTTGTATAGGAGAGGCCATATCCAAACGGATACAGCGGCTTTGTGTTGTTGTGCTCATAGCCACGATATCCGACGAAGATGCCTTCCTTATAGAGGACGCGGTTCGAATCACCCTCGGGATAGTAATTGGCATAGGTTGGATTGTCTTCAGCCTTTCGCTCGAGCGTGACGGGAAGATGCCCGGAAGGATTGATGGCTCCGAACAACGTTTCGGCGAGCGCGGTTCCTCCCTCCTGACCTGAGTACCAGGTTGCAAGGAATGCAGGCACGCGATCGATCCACTCGCCTGAATCCACATTGCCGCCTGCAGCTACGGCGACGATGGTCTTCTTATTTGCAGCCGCGACTTCGCGAATCAATTCATCCTGGCCAAAGGGTAGCGCGAAGGTGCGGTCGCCGCCTTCAGTCTCGCTGTCAGCATCGAAGCCCGCCGATACAAGGACAACATCTGCCTTGGCTGCAAGCTCCTTCGCACGCGCGTTGACGACCTTGCTCTCGTCAACTATAGCGAAGCGCAGCCGGCCACCTACCGGCGAGTGGCGCGCATCTTCGACGACGATCTTGTGAAGACCGGCCGACAGATCAAGCGTGACGTGAGGCTGCATCGCTTTAACGAGCTTCCAGTTGTCGATGATGAGCTTGTCATCGACATAGACGCGGTTGCTCGCGCCTTCGCCAGAGCCCTGCAGTGCGACGATGAACTTCCCGGCCCGATCGACTTTGTAATAACCAGACCAGCGACGCGAGGCCTCGTGCTTAGCGTTGGAGCTAAAAAGAGCGAAGGCCGTGGCGGGGTCATCCATGAGGCTCTCCCAGTTTGTGCCCGCATAGTTGATGTGCAGGGCAACGGCAGTGTTCGCCGGCGCGCCAGAGAGATCCGCATTCTGAAACGTCTCCATCTTCAGGCCGGGCTTGCCGTTCTCCTGCTCAGTGACGAAATCAGTAGAGCGCGCTGCCTCAGAGATCGTCGGCACTCCACGCTCGTAAAGAACGTTCGCGCCTGAGCCAAGATACGTGTTGATCCCTTCAAGTACGCTGACGGTATGGAACGGCACCACACGCGCGCTGCCTCCACCAACCGGAACCCCTGGATACGCATCAGGGCCAACGACGAGGATTGTCTTTGTCTGCGCTTTATTCAGCGGCAGCAACTGGCCTTCGTTCTTCAGCAGGACCACGCTCTCGCGCGCAGCGTTCAGCGCAATAGCATTGTTCTGCGCGTTGAAGAACGAGATGGAGCTGTCCGTCTGGTTGCGGTCGAGCCAGCCAAAGCGTGCCGCCGTCATTAGGATGTTGCGAACCTTGTCATCGATCGTAGCCTTGGTCACCTTGCCGCTCTCGATCGCCGGCAGCAGGTTGGCACGGTTCATGAATTTTCCGGTTGGCATCTCGAGATCGAGCCCACCGTTTGCCGCAGCAACCGCATCGTAGGTCGCGACCCAGTCCGACATCATCACACCGTTGAAGCCCCAGTCCTTGCGTGCGACATCGATGTTCAGATAGCCGTTCTGCGTCATGTGCTGACCGTTCGTCAGGTTGTAGGAGTTCATGATCGAGCCCACATGGGCCTTGCGCAC
>DATDHL010000528.1:0-7997 GCA_036521575.1 Edaphobacter sp.
GCGTTCGGTCTGCAGGCATTCATAAATCGAGTGTCTCCCCTTGAAGCAATCAGTCCGATTACTCGCCTTTGAGCCGCTCTATGAGCTTAAGAGGATGAACGGGTTTCGCTATCAGTTCGAATTCAAACCCCTGCTTCTGCCCCTCCAGCAATATTTCCGAAATGCCTGTTTGGCCCGAGAAGAGCAGGATTCTGGCGGACGGGAACATTTTCTGGATCGCGATCGCAAGTTCAACACCATTCATTCGCGGCATGAGCACGTCAGAGAGCAGATAGTCGGGATGAAACCGGGCCACAGCGTCCAGAGCCTCTCGACCGTCATATGCCGTGGCGACTTGAAACCCCGACATTTCGAGAATCTCGGCCAAAGTATCGGCGATGCGGCGTTCATCGTCGACGACAAGGATCTTCGGAAGGCTTTGCCGAGGCTGCCTGGAGGCGGCTTCAGAAGAACGGCGCTCAATCTGATTCCGGAAAACCTTATCTGCTGCGTAAATGGTGCCTGACGGCATTTCGAACATAATTTCGGCCTGCGTCCTGTGGTTTCATTCCCTTGGTGCGCCAAGCTGGGAGACGGGAATCGTATAGGGAATGAAGATCGTGATTGAGGTGCCGCTATTTCCTTGTTCGGTACTACTCGCGACAGAGATCTGGCCTCCGCGTTTTTCAACAAGCTGCCTGGCGACCCAAAGCCCGATGCCTGTTCCGAGATCGCCCTTGGTAGTGAAAAACGGCTCGAAGATCCTTTCAAGGTGTTCCTGCTTAATCCCCGTCCCACTGTCCCGGACTACAGACTGAATCCCGTCTTCCGATACGCCAATCAGCTGGCGGGTTGAAATCTTCAGCGACCCGCCTTGTTGCATGGCATCGATGGCATTTGCGATGACATTGGAAAAGACCTGAAGCATCTCGCCTCTGCTGGCGACGAGTTTCTGTAGGTCATTGAATTGCAGGTCTACCGCAATACCTGTAGAAATCAGCCTCGAGTTGTATACAGTGAGCACGTTCTCAATAACATCATGAAGATAAATCTCCCGAGGCAAACCCGTATCTTTGTAATAGCCCAAAGTCTGGCGAGCGATATGTGAAACGCGTTCCAGTTCCTCTTCCGCGGTCAGCAGATATTGATGTGCCTTTCCTGAAGACGCGCTATGTTGCCTGGCCAGAAAGACTAGGTTCATCACGGATTCGAGGGGATTGTTAATCTCGTGAGCGATCGTGGCAGCCATACGGCCTGTGGCGGCAAGCTTTTCGGACTGCATCAACATCCTTTCGATTCGCTTGCGGTCCGAAATATCTCGAGCAATTTTCGAGGCCCCTATCACTCGCCCGCTCTCGTCCTTGACTGGAGAGATCGTCACCGAAACATCGAAGATTTCGCCGCTCTTCTTTCTGCGCCTCGTCTCATAATGATCGACACGTTCTCCGGCTCTCAGTTTGCGCAGAATCTCGTCCTCTTCGTAACGGAGCCCTTCCGGAATGAGTAGCAGGATCGATTTGCCAATAATTTCGTCGGCAGTATATCCGAACATCCGGCGAGCTCCCTCATTCCAGCTCTTGATGATGCTATTTAGGTTCTTGCTGATGATCGCGTCATCGGCCGAATCCACAATGGCAGCCAGCCTGAATCGGGTTTCATCAGCTTGCTTTCGCTCGGTCAAATCGCAGACGAGCTTTGAAGCTCCAGTCACCTGACCAGTCTTATCTGTTACCGGATACACGGTGATCAGGACAGGTATGTCGCGTCCGTCCTTTCGCAGCCAATTGGCCTCATAAGGGTCGATCGCTTCTGCGGTCTTCAATTTCCTGAGAAGTTCATTCTCGGCATGATGAGAATCCCGAGGCATAAGACGCAAGATGGATTGACCGACGATCTCGTTAGGTTCATATCCGAATACGCGCGTCGCTGCGCGGTTCCAGCTAAGGATCCTACCCGTCAGATCTTTACTAAGCATTGGGTCATTGGAGCCGTTCACCAATGCAGCAAAATGTAAACCGGCATCGAAGGAGATGTCGCCAGACGGATCAGGTAGAGGATTGTCGAGTCCGAGCTCCAAAACTGTTAGCTCCATCGTGTTACGAAAAAACACAAGCATACGATGCATTTCGGCCATTTAGAGTTTGCTCACCGGATCAACCAAGGGGTGACCGCTCGAGGTCGCTAACAACCGAGTTTAGGAAATGAAAAGATGACTTATTCCCTTCCCGAACTCGCCCCGGGTGTCGCGGACGACTACTCCCTTAATCGCTCCTTTCAGGTTGGCAATCCAGTCTGTACTGAATTGCGGTGCCATTATGGCGTTGAGATGAGTCGGTCATATCGTGAATGAGCGTACTGAAAAGACTAAAAGTCCGCTTCAGTAATCTAGGGACCGATCTATTACGCCCAAAGAGAAGGTAAATGATGACAATTCCTAGCACTATGCTTAACCCGCCTCCTCCGTAGTACCCGATTCCGGGCCCATGTAATACCCACCGCCGCCTACGAGAAGTAAAAGAATGATCAGCAGGAGAATCAAAGGCATGCTTGCGACTCCTTAGTCAAATACCGACGTGAACGCCTCATTAGTCAATCGTTCTTAGAAAACATTCGCCCCAGTGCGACGAATCCGGCACTTCGAGACGACCGGCTCGCGAACTTGGCGGGTAGTCGAGGCGTCCGTTATCACGACCAGCTAAACCATCGTTGCGTCCCCTTTGCATGAGGCGTGTCCACACTCGCAGATAATTTCAGTGGTTTTTTTTGTTCCTTCACAGTGAGTGCTGCAAAAACTCTGTCCTTTCTCGGGAACACGGCTACAAGCGGAGTTTTCGCATTTCTTGGACTCAGACATTTGATTTTCCTACGTGATTGACGTTAGCACACATGTCTTCTGATGCAATGGGAGCCTGTGTCGTAGAGCCTGATTTTGAACTAGTACAACTATTACCTGTCGTTCCATATCTCATCACCCGGAAGCTAATTCAGATGACAGGTGAAAAAATGAGCGTTGGCACTTTAGAAGAGCTACTAATCGATGAGCTGAAAGACCTATATTCGGCTGAGAAACAGATCATTCGCGCCCTCCCCAAAATTATCAAAGCAGTCTCTAGTCCCGAACTTCAAGAAGGGCTTTCCGATCATCTCGAAGAGACCAAAGGCCAAGTGTCCCGGCTTGAAAAGATGGGCGAAATCCTTAGCAAGAAGATGACTGGCAAGACTTGCGTCGGCATGAAAGGCGTCCTCGAAGAAGGTTCCGAAGTCCTGGAAGACACCGAAAAGGGTATAGTACGCGACGCTGCTTTGATTTCCGCTTGCCAGCGGGTGGAGCACTACGAAATGGCAGGATACGGTTCGGCGCGGGACTTCGCCAAGCTACTCGGGCAGACGGAAGTGGCTGCGCTGCTTGAGGAAACGCTGGCGGAGGAGAAGAACGCCGACAAGACGCTGACTGGCGCATCGAAGCAGATTAATGCACAAGCCAAGCAGGAAGGTTAGGGGGCTAGCTCCCTTCAAATAACAGCCATGAGCAAGATCGAAAATGCGAGCCGTCTGAAGTCGCAAAGGTTGTGGCCGATAGCGGTCGCAAGCAGACCCAGGGCGACGCCTCGGCAAGTTTGCTGCGGCCGCTTCAGGCTGGCTCGGCTCTAAGTCGGCGTTCGTAGGCGCGATCGTCATCATCGCAGTTTGGTCGATCACGGGACCGCTCTTCCACTACTCCGATACCTGGCAGCTCGTCATAAACACCGGAACCACGATCATCACGTTCCTGATGGTCTTCATTATCCAGAACACGCAGAATCGTGACGCGCGCGGATCAACCTGAAACTTGACGAGCTAATTCACGCGATCGATACCGCAAAAAACCAGATGATGGATATCGAAGAGTTGAGCGACGAGGAACTCGACGTTATCCACGAGAAATATACGCAGATGCGGGCCGACTGTGTTGACGACGAAGGCGCAGCCAAAGCCTAACCATGTTTCCCGTTGATCTTGCATCATAGAAGTCAGGAAGCATCTCGGGGGGACATATGGCTGTAGAGGAGCGAGTCGAAGCGCACAGCAAGTTGAGCAACATAATCGTTTACGCAACCGTAATTTCCGGGTTTATAGCGGCGTACCTCATGTACAGACGGGGGGAATCTCTGGTTGCGATCGCGAGACAGACTGTGACAAACCCGGTCGGCTCGCTGGTTTCGGAAGTCAAGAACGCTGTCTAGGGTGGTTTGTGATTGAGTGGAGGAGTTCGAAGTGCGAAATCTACAAAGAGATCTCACTACACTGTCGCTATTTACGAGATTGGGCACGCCAGTTGCCGCGTCCATCGCAACTCTCGGCATCTCAGGATGTCTCGTGGCGGGATACTCGAGTGGCGGAGGATGGTTTATTTGGCCGGGCTCTCTCGGGCTTCTCGTAATCGTCTTGGTAATAGCCTTTCTGATGAGACGTCGGTAGCGGCTAGTAACTAGAGAACGCGGATCGCCAATGCAACGTCAAAACGCCGGATCGCTTCTCACACGATGATGTACAACGAGCGGGATTCCGCCTTGGGGAGATCACATGACCAGAACAACTCAAATAGTATGTTGCGCAGTGCTGAGTTTCGCATCCAGTCTGATGCCGAGCAAAGCAACCGCGCAGAGTGATGATGACAAGAAGTTTCTAGCAATGGCTGCACAATCCGACCAAAACGAAATTGCGTTGAGCAAATTGGCGGAGCAAAAGGCCACGAATCCGGCTGTGAAGGCATTCGCCGCGAGGATGATTACCGAGCATACGCAGATGACAGCAAGCATGACGCCGTTCGTCGACGCATGGGGCTTAACCCCTCCAACAGGCCCAGACGCCGATCATCAGAAGGAGTTAGATAAGCTCAGTGAGCTTTCGGGCAATGATTTTGATAAGGCTTACATGAAGGATATGGTGTCCGATCATTCGGAAGCCCTGAGTGCATTCACCAAAGAGGCGAAAGACACAAAAGACGCTAAATTTCGTGCAGCCGTTATCAAGCGAAAGACTGCCGTGGCTGCACACAAGAACATGGCTTATGATCTGGAAAAGAAACTCTAGCCTCTATTACGAACTAGAGTTCGTGCCCTCCACGAGATGCGGAGTACTTTTCTTAGTGGCGCCATCCGCCCGGAGATAGTGCCAAAGCATCTCCTGTTGCGGCGGGGACGAACCGTTGCTGCTCTAGGATACCGAACGATCGCGTCCGCGCCGGCAAACGCCCGACGGCGCGAAACGCACAAAGCAATCGTTAGTGGTTCAGGCCTAAACTTCCATAGCTTTTTCAGTCGAACGTTGGGATAGAACTCGCCAAGACGTTCCTAGAAAGCGGGACGCGGCCCGGGCACCGAGGAGCGCTTATTGCCTCAAAGAGATCACGTCTCGCTATAAGGCATTGTTGAGCACGGCTCGGATGCCGCTGATGCCCATTTGAGATGGGTCCTAAATTCCCAAAGGAATCGGTGCCCAAAGATGGGAGCCTACTCTGCAACGGAGGTTGCATCAGTTGGTGTACCGGCGTCAGATCCATGTTGTTTCACGAGTTTGTTGTAAATGCCCAAGATGAGGAAAGGCGCAGCCCACTGGCCTACGAAAAGGGCCATATGATCCTTTTTGGCAATTTTGAAACCCACTGAGATTGCCATGGAAAAGAGAGCAGCACCTAGGTACGCACTGGATGGAATTGTGAGGTGCATTTTTCAATCGCGGCCGTGAACTGGTCTTCCCGCGCCTCACCTGCGCTAACACGATAGTCGGTCATATTCATTTTCTCCACATGCGGAGCTCCGCCTGTACACAGAAAGATGCGGAAAATGACCAAGCAGATGGTAGCTCTCAGTTCTCTTTCCAGACCTCACTCTGGGGTCAGGTCAGCTGATGAACGTCTCGAGATCTACTCGGTTAGGAGGTGGCAATGTCGCCCCCATTGACCAAAGTTAGCATTTAGCCATAGAAGGGACCCACTTGAGTCGACTGAGGGGCGTTTTCCCTCTGATATGCGCCGCCTCTGTGAGGGAAGATTGCCGAGATCAGCGAAGGGAATCCATTGGCGGCGGAATCGTAAGGCGCGTGTCCAGGCGCCACCAGCCGGGGGACTGGAGTGCCGGGTGCTCGGGCGACTTTCCGCTTGCAAGCTGTTTCACGACTTTCGTAAGAGATGTTCCAACGGGCCTACCGCTTGATATGTCGAATACGCCGGGTTCGTAAACCCCGTTGTCTCGCGTGCACAGGTGGCACCAGTTATAGAGCCCTAGCAGTCCCCACGCGGTTACGGCTCGCACGTCAACCCCTTTTGAGCGCGCGTCCTCTGCCTGGTCCCAAGTCTCGGCCAGCCACCGCGCCTGCTCCTCGGGCGCGCAACCCAGATGCGCCTCGGTGATCGCGACCGGCAACCCATATCGCGTCCACGCCTCCGTCAGCACTTGCTTGGCTCCGGCGATACCTTGAGGGCGAACACGAACGGCCTCAACGTCCACTAGCGGTTCATGGCCGGAGTCTCCGCCGCGCAAATCGTCCGGATAGAGGGATAGGCGATCGTCAAGAAAACGATCACTCGTCACATAATAGTTAAGGCCGATGACCGAGGGCGGCCGTGGCCGCTCAGCGAACCAGAGAATCTCCTGCTTCTGCAATCCGTGGCAAACCAGAAAATCAAATAGCGGATGGTGTGCGGTCACGCGGCCGCACAGCAGATCGAGTCCTAACCAGCGGCGGTGCTCGCGCTCGATACGAAATGATTCCAAACCCAACGTCGAAAAAAAGGCCCCGCCATCTTCGGTATGTATCAACCGCGCGTTCGGCTGCACAGTGCGGATCGCTTCCATCGCGAGCACTATTCCCTTTATCTGATGGAAAAGCGCGCGAACATAGCTGCGCATCGAACGGTGATGCGGAAACCAATGGCCGTATAGGCAAGCGAAACGACCCGTCGTCTGCGGCTCGTTGATTGGCGTGTAGTCGACAACCCATGGGTATCGTTGCGCTACTTGTAAACTAAAGACGGCAAATTTTTCGGGAAAATCAGAATCTAATAGGTTTGTTGACGGCGGCCCACTGCCGTGATGCAGAAAGCCGACAATGGGATGCAAGCCCAGTCGATCCATCGAACTCAAGACGCAATCGCTCGCATTCCACTGCAGCTTCTCGGAGTATTCCCAATGCACTGCGGTGCGCAACGTTTTCAGACCCAGACTCGCAAATAGCTCAAGGTCTTCTCGCACGCGCTCTCTGTGGCCGGACGAGGCGAACTGATCATAGTACGCATCGCCGACGCGATTGATGGTGCATTCCACACCACCCCACAACTCAACAGCAGATCGTCCTCCTGACAAGAATCTTCTCCTTGCACCCGAGACGCTGGACTGAGCGAAGCCTCTGCGGTACGAGCCTATCGGATGCGCAATACTGTATGCCGCGTTGTTTGGAAGGTGAGCGCGTCGTCCCGCCGGGCATCCTTCGCAGCGCGGTGACGATTCTGCCGCATCACGCATCACAGTGGATAGGGGCCATGCATATGTCCATTCAGAAAAACTCTTTCATCGGCACGATGGAGGAACCTAACCGGTCCGCAGTCCACTTGGCCGAAGACCCCGCGCTATTAGTGTTTTCTCACTTGCGTTGGCACTTCGTCACGCAGCGTCCGCAGCATCTGCTGACGCGCGCGGCGCAATCCCGATACGTTTACTTCTGGGAAGAGCCGTGGTTCCATGACGCCGCCGATCCGGAATCTTGGGGGCGCGAGGACGGGTGGCTCGAGTTCCTCCTAGACGAACAGACGTCCGACGTGACTGTCATCAGGCCGCACGTCAAACACGGAGTAGATTCCACCGAAGGTCAGCGGCGGCTACTCAATCGCTTCCTATCCGACCGCGGTCTTGAGCGTTTCGATAGCTGGTTTTACACGCCGATGGCCCTTAGCTTCACTGCGCATCTGCATCCGCGCGTGACGATTTACGACTGTATGGATGAACTATCCGCATTCCGAGGTGCGCCCCCAGAGCTTATCG
>DATDHL010000529.1:0-1945 GCA_036521575.1 Edaphobacter sp.
CTCCAATGCTTACTACAATCCGCAGTTGAACGAGATCGTGTTTCCTGCTGGAATACTGCAGCCGCCGGCTTTCAGTGTGAACGTGACGGATGCGGTGAACTATGGCGCGATTGGGGTGGTGATTGGCCACGAGATCAGCCATGGGTTCGACGACCAGGGCGCGAAGTACGATGCGCAGGGACGGCTGAAGAACTGGTGGAGCGACGAGGACCTGAAGCAGTTCAACGAGAAGACGGGGTGCGTTGCGCGGCAGTTTGACGGCTACACGATTGACGGAGGGGATAACATCCACATCAACGGGAAGCTGGTGCTTGGTGAGAGCATCGGGGACCTTGGCGGAGTGAAGATTGCATACCTGGCGTTCCAAAAGTCGCTCGAAGGCAAACCGCCGGCGCCGACGATTGACGGGTATACGCCAGACCAGCAGTTTTTTATTGCGTGGGGGCAGTTCCGTGGTGACGAGACTCGTCCTGAGACGCAGAAGTTGATGGTGCAAGGAGATCCGCACCCGGTGGCGAAGTATCGCGTGCTGGGGCCGCTCTCTAATTTTCCGCAGTTTGCACAGGCGTTCAGCTGCAAGGCGGGATCGGCGATGGTGCGTCCTGAGAAGGAGCGTTGCGTGGTCTGGTAGCTGTGCATCGGCTAGAGGACGGTGAGGATGCGGTCGGATATGGCGGCGGCTTCGGCGGCGGGGCGAACGTCGTGGACGCGAAGGATGTGGGCTCCCGCGAGGATGGCGGCTGCGTTTGCGGCCGTGGTGGCGTGAAGGCGGGCCTCGGTGGGTGGAGGGTTTCCCTGGTGGAGCGAGGCTAGAGCGGGGCTTTGAGCCAAAGTGTGGGCGAGGAACCCTTTGCGGGAGGCTCCGATGAGAATGGGGAGATCGAGCTGGTGGATCTGGTCGAGATGGGCGAGGAGGGGGTAGTTGTCGTTGAAGCGTTTGCCGAAGCCCAGGCCGGGGTCGAGGACGAGTTGATCTCGGGAGATGCCTGCGGTGGTTGCGGCTTCGATACGTTCTTTCAGACCGCTGAGGACGAGGGGAAGGATTTCGTCTTGAGCGAGTGGCGGGAGGTGAGGCCATTCGTGCGGGCGGCCTCGGGTGTGCATGAGGACGGTTCCGCAGGCGAGGGTGGCGCAGGTGGCGGACATAGCGGGGTCCCAGAGGTGGCCGCTGACGTCGTTGACGATCTCGGCTCCGGCTTCGATGGCTTGCTGTGCGGTTGTCGCGTGGAAGGTGTCGACGGAGAGGATGGTGTCGGGGCGCGCTTTGAGGATGGATTCGATGACGGGGAGGATGCGGGACTGCTCTTCGGAGGGGGAGAGTGGGGTGGCGTTGGGGCGAGTGGATTCGCCGCCGATGTCGAGGATGTCGGCACCGTCGTCGAGCATGTGGAGGCCCTGGGCCAGGGCTCGGCCGGGGGCGTCGTTGGGGGTGTAGAAGTGGCCGCCGTCGGAGAAGGAGTCGGGTGTGATGTTGAGGATGCCCATGATGAGGGTGCGCTGGCCGAGAGGGAGTGTGCGGGTGCGGAGGCGCCAGTCGAAGTAGGGCCGGGGGGAGAAGGGCATGGGGGGATTCTATGCAGGGAGCGGGGCGTAGGGAATAGGGCGTTGCGGACAACGGTTGCGCGGATGCTAGACTGCGCGAATGGTGAAGATGATCCGAAGTGTGGCGGTTTTGGTGATCCTGTGTGCGGCGGGAGCCCAGGCGCAGAGTGTTGGTGGCGATGGGAGGGTCGCATCAAAGGCCGGATCGAGCGCATCGTCTAAGCTGGCGCGCCAGATTGAGGGATCGCTGGCTGATCCGGCAGTGTCGCGGGCGCACTGGGGGATCAAGGTGACGGGGATGGATGGGACGCCCATTTATTCGCTGAATGAGGGACAGTTGTTTCAGCCGGCTAGCAATGCGAAGTTATTTACGACTGCTACGGCGATCGCGTTACTGGGGTCG
>DATDHL010000530.1:0-9236 GCA_036521575.1 Edaphobacter sp.
CAGCCCATCGGCCAGCACCAGCCGTCCTTCCGCATCCGTGTTGATGATCTCGATCGTCTTGCCCGACATTGCCGTCACCACGTCTCCCGGCTTGTACGCCCGGCCATCCGGCATATTCTCCGCCGAGCAAACCACCCCAATCACCTTCACCGCCGGTTTCAATTGAGCGATAGCCCGCATCGCCCCAATCATCGCGGCCGCCCCCGCCATGTCGTACTTCATCTTCTCCATGCCGTCAGCAGGCTTAATCGAGATCCCACCTGTGTCGAACGTGATCCCCTTACCTACCAGCCCAAGCACCGGAGCATCCTTTGCCAGCGACACTCCCTTCGGCACATAGGTCATCACAATCAACGCTGGCGGCTCAGCCGAGCCCTGCGCCACTGCCGAAAACGCACCCATCTTCAGCTCTTTAAGCTTTGCCGTCGAGTGAACCTCACACGCCAGTCCCATCTCCGCGCACATCGCAGACGAGCGCCTGCCCAACTCCGTCGGAGTCAGCACATTGCCCGGCTCATTCACCAGCGCCCGAGCGAAATTCTGCGCAGTGGCCACAATCACACCCTCATCGAACCCCTGCTGAATCTCCGCCGTCGTCGACTTCTCCCCTTCTTTGGCAACCACCGTTAGGCTCTGTACAGTCCGGTCCTTCCGATCGCTCTTGTACGTATCCCAGTCGATCTCCGCCAAATCCGCGCCTTCGACCAACGCCCGCGCCAGCCCCACACAGGGCAGCGCCTCCAGATGCTCGTCCGAAAGCGCATGTTCCTCAGGGAACGCAATCGCCAACTCGCGCACACCCCGAGGTTTGGCCGACCGAATCGCAGTCCCTGCGCCCTTGCGCACCTCATCAACGTTCAGAGTCTTCGCCTTACCCAGCCCCACAATCAGCAACCGCTCTGCCTTCAACCCGCTCGGCCCATGCAGCAGTAACTGTTCCCCTATCGTTCCTTTGAACTCGCCCGATGCCAACGCCTTTGCAGCTGCATCGGACACAGCATCCGAGGTAGTCAGCAACGCCAACAGTGGCTCCGCATCCACACCCAGAGAGATATCCACCGCAAATACTGCAAGCATTGGAGTTGCGAACCCAGCCGCATCCTGAAAAAGAAGCCTCGTTTCCATCTTCTTATCGTAGCGCGACTCACCGGCCGCTTCGTGTAAAACTTCCACCTTTCACACAAAAGAACCAACATTAAAATCACACGCACATACTCACAAGAAACACTCGATCGGTGTTCATCACTATCTATATGGGTTGAGCTTTCAATCGAACTACCGCCGCTGACTCCGCGCAACTGCGGCCTTGGCTTCTTTATCGGCCTCTCGCTGCCGCTCCGTCGCACGCTTGTCCCAGTCCTGCTTGCCCTTGGCCAGAGCTAGCTCGCACTTCACCCGTCCATTCCGGAAATAGAGCCGCGTCGGGATAAGCGTAAAGCCCTTCTGCCTCGTCAGAGACTCGAGCTTACGCACCTCGCCCTTGTGCAGCAGAAGCTTGCGTGTCCGCAGCGAGTCGTGATTCATCGTGTTCCCATGCGAGAACGGCCCGATGTGGGCATTCAGCAGGAAACACTCTCCGTCCTTCAGCAGTCCGTAAGCATCCTTCAGGTTGGCCTTGCCCTCACGGATGGACTTCACCTCGGTGCCCCGCAGCGCCACGCCGGCCTCGAACCGGTCCGTTAGAAAGTAGTTATGGTTCGCCGCACGGTTGAATGCTGCATCCCGCTGTCCTGCTGCCACTGGATCACGGTCCTTCGCCTTCACCACAGCCTTGGGCTGGTGGGCAGCAGTCGGGTTGGAAAGGGAACGAGGCATCGAATCTCTTACTTTAACATGGCTGCTATCGATGCCTGATCGCACCTATCCACTGGCCGGCTTCCGCGTCTAACCTTTGTCATTCGAATACCGATTCTCGTCAGGGGGCTTCATCGCGAACGTACTGCACGGCAGGCATTTTCGAAGATCGCGGCCGATCCAATGCCGGCCCCGGTGCAGTGCATGACTCAAAAGGCGTACTCCCCTTTAGCGAGGTCGATACATTTGCAAGTGCTATACTCACCCGAGCGCAATAGCCTGACAGGCACCGCCCCAACAGGCAACGTCCGTCCCACACAGACAGGCGTGTGCTCCGATAGACGCCACACCTTTCACGCAATAAAGGACGAAAACGGAAGCAGCATGGGTCGCGGGAAAAAACGAATCAGTAAGCTAGCCATAAGCGCCCTTCAGGTGCTCCTTCTCCTGTCCTGCCTTGCGGGAATTACGGTCCATGCCCAATCAGCAAACGCCTGGAACAAAAAGGGAGAGGCTGCCGAGGCACATCAGGACTGGGATGTCGCCTTCGACGCCTATCACCAGGCCCTCCTCAAGAGTCCCAGGGACGTCCGTTACAAGGCCCGCTACGAGCGCGCAAAGTTCCAGGCATCCGTCTCTCACGTCGATCGCGGTCGCGTCCTGCGTCAGAACGGCGACCTCGTTGGAGCGCTCAATGAATTCACCCACGCCCTTCAGATCGACCCCGGCAACCAGACAGCCAGCCAGGAAATCGATCAGGTCCAACCCCTCCTCCAGCAGCAACAGTCCCAGCCGCCAGGCGCATCTCCTCCCAGGGAACAGATGTCGAACCAGGATGAGATCCTCCGGAACATTGGCTCCATAGCCGGCCCTGTCGAGCTGAAACCTCTCTCCAACGACCCGATCCCCACAATCCACATGGTCGAGGACGTCAAGGTCATCTATCAGGCCATCGGCAAAGCTGCCGGATTCAACGTTCTCTTCGACCCGGACTACACCTCCAAGCGCATACCCATCGACCTGACCAACGTCAGCTGGTCCGACGCGCTGCACATCGTCGGCGCTCTCTCCGGCACCTTCTATAAGCCTGTCACCTCCAACACCATCTTCGTCGCCCAGAACACCCGCACCAAGCGCACAGACCTCGATGAGCAGGCCGTCCAGACCTTCTACCTCACCAACGCCAGCCAACAGGCCGACGAGAACGAGGTCACCCAGGCTCTCCGCAACGTCCTTGACCCCAGCACTAAGGTCAACCTCGTCCCCAGCCAGAATGCCATCGTCGTTCGCGCCACCCCTGACCAACTTCTTCTAGCGCAAAAACTCCTCAACGATCTCGATCGCGCCCGCCCTGAAGTCGTAGTGGACGTCGCCATCCTCGAGGTCAACCGTGACCGGATACGCAACCTTGGCATCACACTCCCGCAGTCCATCTCGATACAACCCCAGGCCACCCCCGGTACCACCACCAGCAGCAGCTCCAGTTCCAGCTCGACCACCACAACAACCACCACCCCGTCGAACTTCACTCTCAACACGTTGGCGAACCTGAATGCCACGAACTTCGCTGTTACCGTTGGCCCCGGCACACTCACCGCGCTGCTCTCCGACACCGACACCCGCATCCTGCAAAACCCGAGCATCCGCGCCACCGATGGCCAGCGCGCCACACTCAAGATCGGGTCCAAAATCCCTATCGCGACCGGCTCCTACAATGCCGGGGTCTCCACTGGCGTAGCCAGCATCGGCGTCCAGACCCAGTTCACCTACATCGATGTGGGCGTCAACATCGATATGACCCCAACCGTCCACTACGACCGCGAGGTCTCCCTCAAGCTCAAAGTCGAAGTCTCCTCGCAAAACGGCTCCGTTACCATCTCCGGTGTTACCGAGCCCATCATCAGCCAGCGCATCAGCGAACAAACAATCCAGCTTAAAGAGGGCGAGCCCAGCATCCTCGCCGGCCTCATCGGCCGCCAGGACACGAAGGGCGTCAGCGGTACCCCCGGCCTCGGCGAACTCCCCTTCTTCAAATACTTCTTCTCCACCCAATCCAAAGAGACGCAGCGCGACGAGGTTGTCTTCCTCCTTATCCCCCACATCGTCCGTGAATCGGTCCTCACCCGCATCAACACCCGCGCCATCGACACTGGCACCGGCCAGTCAATCGAGCTGCGCCGGGCCAACATCACTGCCGATCAGTCCGCCGCTGACCTGGCCCTGCCCGTCAATCCGCCCAGACCCGCGCAGACTGGTCCGCGGACCTCGGCCGCCAACGCAGCCGCTGCCATGGTCCAGCAACTCCAGCAGCAATCGCAGCCTATAAGCCCACCCACACCTGGTCAGATTCTGAATAACACCCCCCCAGGTCAGGCACCGAATGCCGGCGGACTGCCCATCAGCTTCACCGTCAACCCTCCGGCTGCTAACCAGCCTGTAGGCAGCACTTTCCAGGTCGCAATCATGCTCAACGGAGCACGCGATGTCTACTCGGTGCCGCTCCAGCTTCAGTTCAACCCCAGCGTCCTTGAACTCGTCAACGTCGACGCCGGTGACCTCCTCAGCCGTGACGGTCAGGCTGTCTCCATCGTCCATCGTGATGAGGGCAACGGTCTCGTCACCATCTCCACCTCCCGTCCCCCGAACGTAACTGGCGTCAACGGGCAGGGAAGTATCGCCACCCTCACCTTCAAGGCGACAGCAGCCGGTGACTCCAACCTCGCTCTCGTCAAGGTCGGCGCCCGAAACAGCGCCCAGGCCAATCTTCCGGCCGTCGGTTCGCAGGCCGTGGTACATGTGAAGTGACCGCTTGCAACAACCCGGCTCTATCATCAACGATGAATTCGGGTACCCCACAGCCTGCCCTGAGCTTGCCGAAGGGTCCGGCATCTGCGGGCGTGGGATCCAACCCTCAATCGGGCTTAACCCTCGTCGAACTCATCATCACCGTGGCCATCGTCTCCATCCTTGCCACCGCAGCCATCCCGCTGGCTCGCTTCCAGGTCAAGCGAACCAAGGAGCGCGAACTCCGCCGCGACCTATGGGAGATGCGTGCCGCCATCGATGCCTACAAAGACGCAGCCGACAAGGGTGGCATGCAGACCAAAGCCGACAGTTTCAACTACCCTCCCGATCTAGAAACCCTCGTCAACGGCGTAGAAATCCAGGGCAAAACCGTCAAATTTCTCCGCCGCATCCCCGTCGACCCCATGACCGGCACCGCCGAGTGGGGACTCCGTTCCAACCAGGACGACCCCGACTCCGACTCCTTCGGCGGTCAAAACGTCTTCGATGTCCACACCAAGAGCACCGGCACAGCCCTCGACGGCACAAGATACTCCACATGGTAGCCACCCCTCCATCCCGCCGCCTGCGCCGCCCGCAGCCACAAAAGCCCGGGTGCCCCATCCTTTGCGGTTTCATCGCAAAGAGTGGGATCGATGATGCTCAAGCTACCCGCCCCTCCGAGCAGGGCTTCACCCTGCTCGAGTTGATGATCGTCATGATCATCATCGCCACCCTGGCCGCCATCGCTATCCCCTCTTATATGAACAACGTGCGCCACGCCCGCGAGGCCGTCCTCAAGGAAGACCTCCATACCATGCGCACCGCCATCGACTCCTACACTTACGACAAGGAAAAGGCCCCCCAGACACTCGACGACCTTGTCCAGGCCGGCTACCTCAAGACCATGCCCGTTGACCCCTTCACCCACCGCAGCGACACATGGATTGGAGTTCAGGACGATTCTCTGATGACCATCGACCAGACCCAATCCGGCATCAGCGACGTCCACTCGGGAGCCCAGGAGACCTCCTCCGAGGGAACCTCCTACAACACATGGTAGAACCGTCACTGACCACCCTCTTCAAATCACCTGGCGCCCTGTCTTTGCACAACTAAAAGGCGCATACTACGTCTATAGAAGTGTCGAGCTGCGTCCAGCCAGCCAGAAAAGGGAAGCGGCCCCACAGGAGAACCCCTATGCGTACAGTCGCGCGCCTTAGTCTAGCCGCTTCCATCGCTCTCTCGACCCTCTTCTCCTACGCCCAGGCGCCATCCTCCGCGCAGCCCAGCAGCACCCCGCCGACGAATCCGCAGGCATCATCCCCGGACAACCAGCAGACCACGCAAACCTCGGTCCAACCGACCGACACTCCGCCACCACCGCGGAACTCCAAGGCATCCAAGTCCACCCCAACTGCCAGCAAGACCCCTGACACCACCAAGCCCACGACAACGGACACCAAGGCAGCCGACACCGCCAAGCCCGCTGAAACCGATAGCAAGGCAGCCGACACCACCAAGCCCACTGAAACAGACACCAAGGCACCCGACACCGCCAAGTCCACACCATCCGACGGCAAGGCCACCGGCACAGCCACCAAGAAGGCCGACTCCCTCCCGTCCCCCGGCGAGCACCTCGACCCCCACATCAAGGCGGGTAGTGAAGACGACGTCAACGCCATCGGCACTCGAAACATAGGCGGCCGCGGCATCGGCAACTGGTACTCCACCGACTGGGAGATCCGCACCGGCAAATCCTACTCCATGGAGATCGAGAAGTCGGCCCACATCGTCACCGATCCGGTCATCGTCGAGTACGTCAACCGCGTAGGCCAGAACATCGTCAAGAACTCCGACTGTAAAGTCCCCTTCACCATCAAGGTTCTTGACTCCGACGAGATCAACGCCATGGCTCTCCCCGGCGGCTTCTTCTACGTCAACTCCGGCCTCATCATGGCCGCTGACGAAGAGGCCGAACTCGCCGGCGTCATGGCTCACGAGACCGCCCACGTCTGCGCCCACCACGCCGCCCGCCAGATGACCAAGATGAACTACGTCCAGATCGGCTCCATCCCCCTGATCATCTTCACCCAGGGAACCTGGACCGGCTACGGCATCTACGAAGCAACCCAGCTCGCAATCCCAATCACCTTCCTCAAGTTCTCCCGCATCGACGAGTCCGAAGCCGACTGGCTGGGCCTCCAGTACATGTACAAAGCCGGCTACGACCCGCAGGCCTTCATCCAGTTCTTTGAGAAGATCGACGCTCTCGAGAAGCACAAACCCGGCACGCTCTCCAAGGTCTTCGCCGACCACCCCCAGACCCCCGATCGCATCGCCCACTCCGAGGACGAGATCGCGACCATCATGCCCGCCAAACCTGACTACATCGTCACTACCAGCGAGTTCGACGACGTCAAGGCCCGCCTCGCCCGCCTCGAAAACAAGCGCAAGCTCAACGACAAGGGCAACGGCAACAAGCCCACCTTGCGCCGAACCAGCAGCGGCAGCGGCAACAACGACCCCAATAACCCAAACAACGGCAATGGCTCCAGCACGACGGACGACCGTCCAACCCTCGGCCGCCGTAACTGAGCCCGGTAAATTCGGTAACAGACATCAAGCATGGCCGCGATGCAGTCACCTCATCGCGGCCATTCTTCTACGCGGTGAACCCGAAAAGCGTTTCAGCCAGACGTCAAAGCAAACACAGCGAATATCTCTTGTCGATCCTGACATTTACGTTATCTTTATAAAAATTGGCATACCATCCAATTCAATGAAATGGGTTGTTGGGCCAGGAAAGTAGTGGCCAGGAAGTTTATGTGGTTCTGGAAGTTGCTGGGTTCTCTGCTGGTTTCGCTCCCCTTGTACTGGGGCATGGTGACCGCATTCCACCTACTCAATTTGCCGAGTGATCGGGCTGTCTTAGAAGGAGTGTGCCTGCTGCTATTGATCGCAGCAGGTGGATTCATTGCGTTTAGAAAGATTTGGAGGCAGTAATGACTCTCTTTGGTGAAGTAATTAATTCAAGCAACAATCGCAACAGCAGCTCACAGATCCCGGGCCTTACAAAACTATTGAAGGTAGGAGCCTTGGTCTTTGGCGCCCTGGTCTTCTGCATCATCTTCTTCAACTACATCGCTTCGATCACTCGCATTGGAGCGGGCTACATTGGTGTCGAAGTTGTCCTCAGCGGCTCCCAGCGCGGACCTTCGGAGATACCCATTCGCACCGGCTGGGTCTTCTACAGCCCGCTCCGCAGCCAGATCATCGAGTTCCCAACCTTCGTCCAAACCGTTAAGTGGACCCACGACCTCACCGAAGGCCGCGCCACCAACGAAGAGATGAGCTTTAACTCCAAAGAAGGCATGGAGATCTACTCTGACGTCTCGTTAAGCTACGCCATAGAGCCTCGTCGCGTGCCTGACTTTTACGTGAAGTACCGTCTGAGCGATCTTGACCTCTTTACCCACGGTATCCTCCGGGATGTCGTTCGCAACTCGCTCAACGAGGTAGCCTCAACCTACAGCGTCGAGCAAATTTACGGTGAACAGAAGACCGAATTCCTCACCCGTGTCCAGGCCCTGATTCAGCAAAAGATGGAGCCCGTAGGTGTCGGTATCCAGCAGTTCGGCTTCATTGGAGCGCCTCGCGTCCCAGCAGTCATCGCAGCGGCCATCACCTCCAAGGCTCAGGCCATACAGGACGCGGAGCGCGCACGCAATGAGCTGGCCAAGACGCAGGCCGAAGCGGCCAAAACCATCGCTGAAGCCGACGGCGAAGCCAAAGCCGCTGTCACCCGCGCCAACGGCGAGGCCGAAGCGAACAAGATTCGCCAGACCTCCCTGACCCCGCAGCTACTCGAACTGCGCAAGATCGAAAATCAGAAGGCCCTCATCGAACGCTGGAACGGCCAACTTCCGACTGTGCAGACCGGTAATGGCGGCCTCTTGATGGAACTGCCCAAAATGCAATAACGCTCAAGAAAGAAGGGACTGCTCAAGCAGTCCCTTTCCCCTTCTGCCGCAGAATTAATCAGATAATCCGCTTTTCATGGCGGAAGAGGGCCGCAAAGAATAACACGGCCGCTCTTTCTTTGGTGCGCACCTGACTACTAGCTGACTGCCCGGCTAACCATAGCTGCGAAGGCATGCCACATCGTCGTCATCCCAATCGGAACCGCTAGTGCATTCACGGCAAAAGTTAGGGGCGCAGCCCACATCGTGGAGCGGTGAATCCGGTGCAGGGAGACAAGGTCATATACGATGACCAGCAGCACTAGAATGCCTAGCCCGGTAACTGCTCCGGCCGCCGGCGGAAGCCCGATCTTGCCCCACGGAAATCTGCCGAACGCTGCCTCCACGAGCCCGATCGTCGCCAGCAGGATAAGCCGCTTGTGCGCATCCGGCCTTCTTCGCGCACGCCATGATGCATAGATCACAACTGTAAAGCCGACGATCCCGATCGTAGGTATGGCAAACGAGACCGCGGGTTCGAGCGGCCCGATCCGCACGCCGCGATGCAGAGCGTCAACTGCGGCAATCACACCCAACACGATCATGACCGGCGGAAGGCAGAACGCAACCGTCCCCAGCGACCGGTGCCACTTCACCCTGTGCGCCGAGACCAGTGCGGCCTGCACAAGAAACAGC
>DATDHL010000531.1:0-8225 GCA_036521575.1 Edaphobacter sp.
GCCTCGGCGACGCGTTCCCCCACGCGTTTCACGAATTTGATCGGTGTAGAAAGTTCCAGCACAGACCGATGCTACCAACATCGAGAAATATTCCGTCCAACGTCTCAGCCGGTCCTATAATGCCTACACTTCTATAACGCAGGTTTCCAGCCCCAAAGCAAATCCATTCTGATCGGAGAGATATATGTCATTTATGGAGCGTTGGTTCGACGAAGTCTGGAACAAAGGCAACGAGAAGTTCATCGATGAAATGACCCATTCTGATACCAAAGGCAGAGGGCTAGTGCATCCAGACGGCAATGAAGTAACCGACAGAGCAGCTTTTAAAGAGTTCTACAAAACCTTCCGCTCCGCCTTTTCCGACATCCACGTCAAGGTGGAAGATACCGTGACCGAGGGCGATAAGCATGTAGCGCGCTGCCTCGTGACAGGTGTGCACTCAGGGGAAGGTATCGGAAAGCCGCCCACCGGTAATCCGGTAAAGTTCACAGGAATGTGCATGGTGCGCCTGAAGGACGGCAAAATCATTGAGTCTTGGAATAACTTCGACTTCATGACGATGTACAAGCAGTTGGAACAGCCGCTTGGAAATGAACCGCCAGCCTGAACTACGCTTTCCCTTGCTGTTTCTTCAATTCCATCTCAAAAGTCTGCTCACGCTCGCTGACGTACGCCTTATATCCTGCGGGATCAATAAACGGATTCCCTGTGCCTTTACCCAACCGCCCGAACTTCGTCTCCATTCCGTAGTAGGCCCCGTGGGCACCTAAAAACAGATCGCACGGCAGAGCCTTCAGCACACGGAACGTACGTTCATAGTCCTGCGTGATCTGCGGATAGAGCGTATTTCTCACCAGCTTGTAGCCGGAATTCACATTTGGGCTACCAACGATAACCACGTTATACATCTTGCCGCTATCGGCCAGCTTCAGAGTCCACGTCGTGCAGCCCTTGGTGTGTCCCGGCGTTAAATGCGCCACCAACACCACTCCTCCCAGTCTGACTTCATCGCCATCGTGCAGCACACGGTCCACCTTGGTCGCCTGAAACCATGAGTCGGCATCGTTTCCATACTGAAAATCCTTCTTGCCGCCCGATTCCACCACAGGAACGTCGGCATCCATCACCATGTACTTTGCCCCGGTCAACTCCTTGATACGAGCGCTGCCGGCGCAATGATCCCAATGAGCATGGCTGATCAGCAGAATCTTCACCTGGCTGAATTTGAAACCAAGCGTCTCAATGCTCTTGCGAATCAGCGGGACAGCCTCTTTTGGCCCGCTGTTGATGAGGATGTTGCCCTCAGGAGTCGTGATCAGATACGACGCATACTCCTTCGTCCCAACGTAATACACGTTGCCCATCACGCGATGCGGTGGAAATGGCTGAAGTGCCGATGCCGCCCAGCCAAACGGACTCAACAGAAACGCCAGCGAAAGAACAAGGAGTCGGAGAATCATGGCCAGAGCTTAGTCCTTACCCGAGCTGTGCGAGCCTGTGGAAACTGCTGGCTATCATTGATCGCGGAGATTTCCATGGAGGAGAAGCTATGTGTCACCGCGATATCCCAGCGCGGGTCCGCTAACCGAACGTGCTCCAAACACCCTGCTAAACTGGCCTTACTCAATAACTCGAGAACCCATGGCCATCGTCGAACTCCAGCAAGTCCGTAAAGCCTACGACACCAAGATTGCTGTCGAAAACCTTTCCTTCAGGATCGAGCCCGGTAGCATGTTTGGCCTTCTTGGCCCCAACGGCTCCGGTAAGACCTCCTCGATCCGCATGATGATCGGCATCACAGTGCCCGACTCCGGCAACGTGCAGCTCTTCGGCGCTCCCTTCGACCGCAAGAACCTCCACCGCGTCGGCTATCTGCCCGAGGAGCGCGGCCTCTACAAGAAGATGAAGGTCATCGACCAGCTCATCTTCCTCGGTCAACTCCACGGCCTCGACGCGACGACCGCCTCCAAGCGAGCCCACAACTGGTGCGAGCGCATGGAGATCACAGAGGCCATCCCCAAGAAGACCGAAGAGCTCTCCAAGGGCATGCAGCAGAAGATCCAGTTCATCGCCGCCCTGCTGCACGAGCCCGAGCTCATCATCATGGACGAGCCTTTCAGCGGCCTCGACCCCGTCAACGCCGTCCTCCTCATGGACACGCTCGTCGACCTGCGCAAACAAGGCCGCAGCGTCCTCTTCTCCACCCACCGCATGGACCAGGTCGAGAAGATCTGCGACGCCATCTGCCTCATCCACAACGGACGCCTTGTTCTCTCCGGTGGCATGCGCGAGATCAAGTCCCGCTACCCGGCCAACCGCGTCCAGATCGTCTTTACTGGCGACGCTTCATTTCTCAACAACCCCGCCATCGACTCCGCAAAGAACTACAACGGCATGGCAGAGATCAAACTGCACGACGGAGCCGACGCCCAGGGCCTGTTAGCCGAGGCCGTTACCAAAGCTCGCATTACTCGCTTCGAAGTCATGGAGCCAACCCTTGAAGAAATTTTTATCGAGACCGTAGGAGGCAAAGTCGATGCATAACGTCTGGCTCATCGCAAAACGCGAATATCTCGAGCGCGTCCGCACTAAAGCTTTCCTCATCTCGACAATCCTCATTCCCGTCCTGATGGGCGGCGGCATCGTCGGCTCCATCCTCGCTGGAAGCAAGGCCAAATCCACCTCGCACATCACCATCGTCTCGCAGGACCAGCAGCTCGCCACCGATCTCCAGGCCGAGCTTCAAAACGGCAAAGACAGTCGGATGACCGTTGACGTCATCTCGCCCGGGAACAGTGCTACCCGCGCCACGCTGGACGCTATGCTTGCCGACAAGCAAATCGACGGCTACCTCTGGATCACCCCGGCTGCCAGCCCCAACGAGCGGCCGAGCTTTTCCTTCACACCCCGCTCCGCCGCCGACATCGGCACCAAGGGCACTGTCAGTGCGGCCCTGCGCACCGTCCTCATGCGCGAGCGCCTCGCCCACCAGGGCATGGTCGCCACCGATGTCGACTCGCTTATGCAGCCCGTCAAGGTGGATACGACCCAAGCCGGCAAGAACGCCGACACGACCTCCAGCTTTGTCGCCATCTACGTTCTCTTCTTCCTCATGTACATGGTCATCCTCCTTTATGGCATGAACGTCGCCCGCTCCATCATCGAGGAGAAGACCTCACGGGTCTTTGAGGTGTTGCTGGCCACCATCAAGCCTGAGGAGATGATGGCTGGCAAGGTGATCGGCGTTGGCTCCGTGGGTCTCACCCAGGTTGCCGTATGGTTGCTGACTGCCATGATTCTTACCAGCAGCTCCATCGCCGGAGCACTTGCCGGGGGCAATGTGCACGTCTCGCTCAGCCCTATGCAGATCATCTTCTTTGTCGTCTACTTCCTGCTCGGCTACCTGCTCTACTCCTCCATCGCCGCCGCACTGGGCGCCATGGTCAACTCCGAGCAGGAGCTCCAACAGCTCAATATGATTCTGGTCATGCCGCTGGCCGGTTGCATGTTCGCACTGGCTCCGGTCATTACGAACCCCAATGGCCTCATCGCGCGCGTCATCTCGTTCATTCCGTTCTGCACGCCGCTGATCATGTACCTACGCATCTCGCTAGCCACTCCACCCGCATGGGAGATTGCCCTCTCCATCGGTCTCATGATCGTGACCATCTACGCCGTCCTCTGGGTCGCCAGCCGCATCTACCGCGTAGGCATCCTTATGTACGGCAAAAAGCCCAACCTGCCGGAGATTCTCCGCTGGCTCAAATACAGCTAAGCTCTCGGCGAATCAGCTTGGTCTCCAGGATTGGCAAGATTAGCGCGAATAGCGTACATATCCGCGGTCGCGCCGTCACAAAGGTAAACTCATCTTCGTGCCCCAAACCTACACGCTGAAGCAGCGCATTGCCCTCGTCATCGTCCCGCGTCTGGCGAGCATGGTCATCCGTTGCCTCGGCATCACCCTCCGCTACCGCGACGTCTGCGATCCAGGAGCTACTCCTGGCTACTATGTCCAGCCACCAGCCGTCTACGCCTTCTGGCACCGCTGCCTGCTCGCCTGTGCGTGGCGTTTTCGCAATGGAGGAGTCACCATCTTGATCAGCCGCAGCTTTGATGGTGAACTCATCGCCCGTACCGTCGAACGGCTCGGCTTCATTGCCATCCGAGGCTCAAGCTCCCGCGACGGCGCAGTTGGCCTCCGCAACCTGCAGCGCGCCTATCAAGACGGCCACTACTGCGCCATCACAGCTGACGGCCCTCGCGGCCCCGCGCAGGTCGCCAAGCCCGGTGTTACTCAACTAGCTAAGCTCGTAGGCAGCCCCATCAGCGCTTTCTACGTTCATCCTGAGCGCGCCTGGCAGCTTCGTTCCTGGGATCGTTTTCTTATTCCAAAACCCTTCTCCCGAGTCACCGTCGCGTGGACAGCGCAGGTTCCGGCCGAGCAAGCCGCCGTGCAGGCCGCGCTCGACCACGCAGTGGAGCTCGCAGAATTCCACCAAGCATAGTCAGTGCGTTGCACACTAGAATCAAGCAGTGCGCGTTGCCGACTTCCATTTCGATCTCCCCGAAGACCTCATCGCCCAGTCGCCTCCTCCTGTCCGAGGTACCAGCCGCATGCTTGTACTCGACCGCGCGGCAGTTGAGTACCGCGACGATTTCTTCCGCAATCTGCCGCATCTCCTACGCCCCGGCGATCTGCTGATCCTCAACGATAGCCGTGTCATTCCTGCTCGTCTCTACGCGACGCGTGCTCGCGGCCCCTATACGCAGCCCGGTTCGCCGGACCCGACTGGCCGAATCGAAGTTCTCCTCACCGAACACCTGGGCGGAGAAGACTGGTCGGCTCTCGTCCGCCCCAGCCGCAAGGTTCAGCCAGGAGAGCGCCTTCACTTCGTCGCACCCAATGAGACGGAACCTCTCCTCGAAGCCGAGATTCTCACGGCCGGTGACTTTGGAGAGCGGACGCTTCGTTTCGATCCCGTGCAAGACTTTCATACGATCCTGAACAAGATCGGCCACATGCCGTTGCCACCCTATATCCATCGCGACGACAGTGAGGAAGATCGAGACCGGTATCAAACAGTGTTCTCGCAGGAGCCCGGTTCCGCAGCTGCGCCAACTGCGGGCCTCCACTTCACCCCTGAGATACTGGCTGAGCTGCGCCAACGTGGCGTGCAGATTGAGACCATCACCCTTCATGTTGGCCTTGGGACCTTCCAACCTGTACGCGCGGAGAACGTTGAAGATATACGTCTTCACGCAGAGCATTACACCTTGCCTGCTGCTACTGCTGAGGCTGTGAATGCTGCGCTGCGAGAAGGCAGGCGGATCATTGCTGCGGGGACTACGACTACGCGTACGCTGGAGCATTGTGCGCAGCATTCGCTTGCGTTTGAGCCGCATGCTGGTGTGCGGCTTGAGGCGCATTCTGGCTCGACCAGCATCTTCATCAGTCCTGGATATCGGTTTCGGGTTGTTAGTGGGTTGTTGACTAACTTTCATCTGCCGCAATCTACGCTGCTTATGCTGGTTAGTGCGTTGGCGGGTAGGGAGGCGGTTTTGGCGGCTTATGCTCACGCGGTCAGGGAGCGGTATCGGTTTTTCTCTTATGGGGATTGCATGTTGATTTTCTAAAATTTGCGCGCTTTTTTTGAGGTGGTTTTTGGGTGGGGTTTTGCGGGAAATGGGCGAAAACTGATGGTTTTTGGTGGTTAGTAAGCGGTAAAAAGTGTGGTAAGTGTGGTTTGCGGGCTGCTTCTGCGCGGCTTCTAAAAACATGCCAACTTCTTGAAAGATTTCTGTGGAAATCTTGAGGGCTTTCCTTGGGCTTCGGGAGGGCACACCCCAGGGGCTGAACCCTTTTCGGTTGGTTGCGTTGCGAGAGAGACCCGAGGCTAAAGGCTCGGGGTACCTAGAAGCAAAGATTCGGGTCGCTTCGTTCCCCTCGGAAATACCGAGATTCTTCGCTTCGCTCCGAATGACGAGCAAAGGCAACAGCAGATCCCTACGGGATTACAACCAGAAAGGTAAAGGCAACGGCAAAGGTAAAGGCAAAAGCGACGGCAACGGCAACGGTGGAGGGCGACGGTGATGGATGGTTCGTCCTTGGCGCGATACCATCAAAGACTTATGGCAAAGACTGCGATCAAGACGGAGACTTCTCCAGCGAACTCATCAGCTAACTCTCCTGCGGCTTCGTCGGCTGCGGGGGGTAAGCCTCCTATCTATCTGCTGGATAGTATGGCATTTATCTTTCGGGCTTATCACGCTATGCAGCGGCAGCGGCCTATGTCTACGCGGACGGGGATTCCTACGGCGGCGACTTATGTCTTTGTGAACATGATCAACAAGCTGCGAAAGGACTTTGCTCCGCAGTATCTGGCGGCTGTCTATGATGTAGGGGCGCCGGTGCATCGGAATGAGCTGGCTACGCAGCTGAAGGATGTGCAGAAGTTCAATATCAAGACGCAGCAGTTTGAGACTGTCGAGTATGGGGGGTATAAGGCTAATCGGACGGAGACTCCTCCTGATTTGATTCAGCAGCAGCCTTATATCCGGCGGGCGCTTGAGGCGTTTCGGATTCCGATTTTGTATTACGAGGGGTTTGAGGCTGACGATGTGATTGGGACGTTGTCGTGCAAGCTGGCTGCGCTGGGGCATCACGTCTATGTCGTGTCGTCGGATAAGGACATGATGCAGCTGGTCAATAAGGATGTTTCGATCCTGAATCCGACCAAGGACAATCTGATTCTTGATTCGGCAGGTGTGGAGGCTGTGCTGGGGGTGCCGCCCGAGCGCGTGGTGGATGTGATGGCGTTGCGGGGGGACTCGGTGGATAACATCCCGGGGGCCCCGGGGATTGGGGATAAGGGTTCGGTTGAGCTGATTCAGCAGTTCGGGACTGTAGAGGCTGCGCTGGATGCGTCGGTGAGCAATCCTGAGCAGGTGAAGCGGAAGACTTATCGTGAATCGCTGCAGAATAACCGCGACAATATTTTGCTGTCGAAGGAGCTGGTGACGATTCACACGAGCGTGCCGATTGAGTACTCGGTTGAGGCCATGCGGACCCAGCCGGTGGACAATGCGGCTTGCCGCCAGTTGTTTGCTGAGCTGGAGTTTACGACGTTGCTGAAGGAGCTTGCTCCTGCGGTGGATAACACGGTCATCACGTATAACCTGAAGCCTTCGGACAGCGAGATTGGCCAACTGCTGAGTGAGGCTCGCGCGGTGAATCCGGAGACGAATCTTCCCAGAGGGCTTGCGATTGCGATCTTTGAGGATGCGCGAGCGATTGCGGAGGAGACTGCGACTGAGCCTTCGGATGAGAGTGGCGAGCCTGAGCCTCCACCGGCTGAGAATATGTCGCTCTTTGGCGCTCCTGAGCCTGTTGTTTCGAGTGAGCCCGTCGTGTCGAGTCCGGCGGAGGACCCTGCGTCCCGACTTGGTCTTGCTGTCTCGGACACACTTGCGATTGAGGTATCGCTGGATGCGCCTGGGGTGAAGGAGGCGCTTGTCGACGCGGCACTTCCGAAGGATGTTCACGATCTTAAGGCGATTCTGCGTGCTCTTGCGTCGCACAAGGTTGCTCTGCATGGCGTTCGGGATGATGTGATGCTGCTGAGCTATCTGGTCAACCCGACGCATGGCTCGCATACGCTGCCGGATATCGCTGCACGTACTACAAGCCGTGCGCTTGTTCATCAGGTCACGAAAGACAATCCTGCGGACCCCAAGCGTTTGCCTGAGGCCGCGGCTGCGATTGTGAGGCTAGCGGCTGCGATTGGCGGGCAGATCGCTGAGTCTGGGCCAGTGGAGCATCACATTCCTGCGGACGATCCTGCGCTTGGTGGCGCGATGACGAGCGAGATGTTGTTTGCGGCTCCGGCGACTGTGGCGGCTAAGGACGAATCTGCGCTGCTGGAGGTCTACGAGACGATTGATAAGCCGCTGGTTCCTGTGCTGCTGCGTATGGAGCAGGCTGGGGTGCGGATCGATCCTGAGTTTTTGCGCGAGATGTCGACGCGGCTTGCGGTGGAGATCGACAATCTTGCGGAGCGGATTTACAAGGATTCGGGGAATCGCTTCAACATCAATTCGCCAAAGCAGCTTGGCGATGTGCTGTTCAACAAGATGCTGCTGCCGAAGCCGATGAAGTATGGCAAGGGCAAGGTGGTCTCGACGGCGCAGGATGTGCTCGAGGAGCTGGCGGAGAGTCATCCGATTGC
>DATDHL010000532.1:0-3636 GCA_036521575.1 Edaphobacter sp.
TTCCCCTCTTCCCAACCACACCTTTGGGGCATACTCTATCTTTCAAAAGGGTCTGCATCACAGGAGAAACGCCATGCCCGTTTCACTCCATCCCAGCCCCATCTCGACGCCAGTATCCCTTTTACCCACGCAGTCGCTGGAATTCACCATCCAACTCCACCTCACTGCCTCTCTCTCCTGGACCCCATCCCAACCCAACGCCGAGCCCCTCTGGTCAGCCATTCGCGTCGCCGCTACCAACTATATGATGAGCCTCTTCGTCGAAGGCAAACTGATGGGAACCTCCCCCGCGCAAGCCTTCTACGTCAAATGCGACCGAAGTACCACTACCCAGCTCGACATCGACCACAGCATAGCCAACCTCGTCGTAGGCTTCGCCCCCACCAAGCCCGCCGAGTTCACCACGATCCGCCTCGCCCTCCACACCGCCGCAACAAACCTCTAAGCATTCATCACACAGGCGAGATACAGCACGCCGTCTGCAGCATCGTCACATCGCGTCGCATCTCCGCACTCGCTCGCAATCCCACCACAACGCTCTCGAGCACCGCTGCTCCCGCCGCATCCGCCGGAGCCACCATGCTGTAGTACATCCACTTGCCCTCACGCCGCGCTCTCACCACACCCGCCCTTCGCAAATAAGCCAGATGCCGTGAAATCTTAGGCTGACTCTCCCCCAGGACGTCCACCAGGTGACAAACGCAAACCTCGCGCCCCGCAATCAGGTTCAGCAGCCGAAGCCGTGTCCGGTCTCCCAGCGCGAGAAACAGCCGCGCAAAATCAAACTCATCTTCTTTCGATCGTCTCCGCACACTTCCATCATACATATACGCCTTGACAGATTTGTCGCAGAGCCATACATTTGCTTTAACGAATATGTTCTACCGCACCGCAAGGAGCAAAAAATGCCTAGTCCGGCCGAAACCCAGACCCTGACACAAGCCCCCGACCTCAAGACAGCCGTCCAGCAAAAGTATGGAAGCACCGCCCAGGCCGTCACCAGTGCAGGAGCAGCCGCCTGCTGCGATCCTGCCCTCCGCTGCTGCGACCCCATCACCAGCAATCTCTACACCGCCGACCAGACGGGCGTACTCCCCGAGAACGCTGTCCTCGCCAGCCTCGGCTGCGGCAACCCCACCGCCCTCGCCGAACTTCTCCCCGGACAGACCGTCCTCGATCTGGGCTCTGGCGGAGGCATCGATGTACTCCTGTCCGCCCGTCGCGTAGGCCCCACCGGCAAAGCCTACGGCCTCGACATGACCGACGAGATGCTCGCCCTCGCCCGCCAAAACCTGCTCCAATCCGGCCTCACCAACGTCGAGTTTCTCAAGGGCGAGATCGAACACATACCGCTCCCTGACAACTCCGTCGACGTCATCATCTCCAACTGCGTCATCAATCTCTCCGCCGACAAAGACCGCGTCCTCGCCGAAGCCTTCCGCGTCCTGCGCCCCGGCGGCCGCTTCGCCGTATCCGACGTCGTCACCCGAGGCCAGGTTGACGAGCGCGTGCGCCAGTCCATGCTTCTCTGGGTAGGCTGCATCGCGGGAGCACTCGAAGAGTCCGACTACGCCGCTAAACTCGCCGCCACCGGCTTCACCACCATCAACATCGAACCCACCCGCATTTACAACATCGAGGACGCCCGCCACTTCCTCACCGAAGCCGGCATCGACGTAGATGAAGTAGCTCCCCACATCGAAGGCCGCATCCAGAGCGCCTTCATCCGAGCCACCAAACCCACAACCCAATGCTGCGAACCAGGATGCTGCCCATAATCGCCACAAATCCGAGTGCCCCATCCTTCACAGTCTCATCGTGAAGGGTGGGATATCGCGCCGCGCGCGAACCTCACTCATATCTCAGCCACCGTTGCGAAAGGAAGCCAATGCCCCCGCCCTACAACGTACTCTTCCTCTGCACTGGCAACTCCGCCCGCTCCATCATGGCCGAGGCCATCCTCAGTCAGAAGGGAGCACCAAACTTCCACGCCTTCAGCGCGGGCAGCCATCCCAGCGGGACCCCGCGCCCCGAAGCCCTCCATCAACTCGAACTCGCCGGCATCCCCACCACAGCCCTCCGTAGCAAATCATGGGACGAGTTTGCCCAGCCCAACGCCCCCAAACTCGACTTCGTCTTCACCGTCTGCGACAACGCAGCCAACGAACCCTGCCCCTACTGGCCCGGACAGCCGATGACTGCGCACTGGGGCATCGAAGACCCCGCCGCCGTCAAAGGAACCGCAGAAGAGATAGCCCGCGCCTTCAACCGGGCCTTCACCCTCCTCAAGCGCCGCATCGAACTCTTTCTCGCCCTGCCCCTCAGCACCCTCGACCAACTCGCGATCAAAAAAGAGCTGGATCGCATCGGCGAAACGAAAGACCCAACATGAACTCCACTCTCGCACGACGCCTCACGGCAGAAGCCTTCGGCACCGCGCTCCTTCTCGCTACCGTTATCGGATCCGGCATCATGGCCGAGCGCCTCTCCGACGGAAACGCGGCCATCGCGCTTCTCGCCAACACCATCGCCACCGGTGCTGCACTCATCGCGCTCATCCTGACCTTCGGCCCCATCTCCGGCGCCCATTTCAATCCAGCCGTCACCCTCGCCGCCGCCACGCTCCACGGCATTCCCTGGCGAGAAGTCCCCGCCTACATCGCCGCACAACTCACAGGAGCCTTCCTCGGTACCGCCTTGGCGAACACCATGTTCGGACTGCCTCTCTTCTTTGCCTCCACCCACAGCCGCACCGGTCCCGCACAGTGGCTCTCCGAGTTCATCGCCACCTTCGGTCTCCTCTCCGTCATCTGGGGAGCCACGCGCCCTCGCCCCGACAACTCGTCAATCTCGCCGCTCACCGCACCCCTCGCCGTAGGAACCTACATCACCGCCGCCTACTGGTTCACCGCCTCCACCTCATTCGCCAACCCCGCCGTCACCCTCGCCCGTTCCGCCTCAAACACCTTTGCCGGAATCCGCCCAGCCGACACACCCGCCTTCATCGTCGCCCAGTTCGCAGGAGCCCTCGCCGCCACCACCCTCTTCCGCTGGCTCTACCCAGCTCTCCCGGCCACCGCCAAAGATATCCTCCTTGCCCACCAAACAAAAGATCATGCTCTCTAACTTACAAATTTCGCTAAAATTTGAAACTACCCGGCCCAACTTCGAAACTTGAAATTGCCTGTCAAAAAAACCCAGCAAATTCGCCTGTCAAGCCGCTTAGCTGCATATCTTATTTTTAGTCAGTAAGATACGAATGCCGATCAATTACATTCGATTCGTTATCATTAAATCAGGATCAAAAACAGAAGCCTCCGGCGCCCACCGGGAGGCTTTTCCCTTGGGAGGGATCAACCGAAACAATCCTTTTATTATGAATACTTTATCTGTAAACAGTCTGAAATGAATACTTTACAAAGTAAGCCCAACCATAAACCTTTTACAATGAATACTTTGCATCAAAAGGTATAGGGGGGTATCCCCCTATAGGAGAAGGAAGATGAATCCAGCAAGACGAGCTCACAACCCGGCGATCTTCTTCTCCACCTTCGGAACCCACTCCTCCTGCGCCCCCGGCTCCATCGTGTTCACCAGACCGGCAGCCTTCGCATACGCGGCCTTGGCCTCGTCCGT
>DATDHL010000533.1:0-1733 GCA_036521575.1 Edaphobacter sp.
CGAGCAAATCCAACGCTCTTCGCTCATTGGCAGCTGTGCCATGGAAGCGGCCGAACATCGGGAGCCGTGTGAATCGAGAGGTTCATGCACGGATCTGGGAGCGCCCGGGGGTGAGATTCCTCCGGGCGACTCGACATTCGCTACAGGTTCGGCCGAGACCGCTTGTCCACAAATGTCCGCTTCTCTAATCGGCCGTTTGGGGTCAAGCGCTTTCAGACTATCCACCACTACAGTGTCGATGTCGCTCACGGGCTCGTGCTTCTCTTCGGAATCGGCACCAGGGGCCCTTCCATCATGGGATTCGAGGACGAGGCGGAACAATCTTTGCCACGACCTTACCGTGACGGCAGGGTCCAAGCGGACATGCGAACTCACCTCATCCATCGTCCCGCGAGGGACATCATTCCACCGCTCGGTGGAGCTCGAGTGTCCTTCTATTGGATTAGATACCGCACGGTTTTCATGCTGCTGCTGTGGCCTGTTCTCGGGTCCAGCGGAACTCGGTGCCGTCAACCCATATGCGGTGCATGATCACAGCCAACCGGCGTGCCAGGGCCACGATCGCCTTTTTCATCCCGCGGCGCCTGGCGATCTGCATCGCCCAGGCTTTGAGCCAGGACCATTTCTTCGACCGCAGCATGCTCTGAGCTGCTTCGTAGAGCATGACCCGCATCATCTCATCTCCGCAGCGTGATATTCTGCCGTTCCGATCCACCTCGCCCGATTGATACTTGGCGCACGTCAGCCCAAACACGGCCCCGACTGCCTTGGATTTTCGGAAGCGAGCGGGCACGTCGACGGTGGCGCGATAGGTCAACGCCACAACGGGGCCAACGCCGGGGGTGGTCATCAGGCGCCGGCACACCTCATCATCCCGGACAATGGCCAGCAAACGGCGATGCAGGACGACGATCTGTTCGCGAAGCGTCCGCCGGACAATGAGCATCGGCTCGACCAGCACCCACAGGTCGGGGAGGCTCTCAACAAGCTCCCCGATGCGGGCCTCAAACTTTACCTTCCCAACCATGCCAACCTTGAGACCGAAGTTGCGCAAAGTACCGCGCAGGTCATTCTCGATGGCGATCGCCTTCGACTGTAGCAGCTTGCGATGTGTCAGCAGCATCCGCAGTTTCTGACTGCGTATCGTCTTCACATGCACCGGACGGTAAAGCCCAGCCCGCATCATCTGCGCAATACCGCGCGCATCGTTGCGATCCGTCTTGTTGATCTGCGCCTTCAACACCGCTTGCATGTGCCGCGTCTCAACGCAGATCACAGGCAATCCTGCTTCGGCGAGAGCGCTGAACAGCCATTGCGACAGCGGTCCAGCTTCCAACCCAATTCGCTTGAAGTGGTAGGCGGGGTTCTTCAGCACCGCCAACAACGCTTCAGGTTCGCTCGCCACCTTTACTTCCCGAACGATCTTGCCTGCGTCATCCACAATGCAGACGCTCGTCTCCTTGACCGAAACGTCCAGTCCCGCAAAATGGTCCATGCTGCGCTTCTCCTTCTGATGCTTGAGGCCGTGTTCACGGACCTCGTTTCACCATCAGCCTGAAGCGCAGCACCCAAAATCTTCAGCTATCCACAAGCTGCCGGCCGATTACCCCATCTTTGCCCCACTTTGCTGACTCAAGTCGGACATCTTGGGAGGTCCGAGAATTGCAGTGGGTTCAATCGGTCAATGCAACACGGCTCGTAGTTTATCGGCGGGTGTTTCAAAGCCCAAGGTC
>DATDHL010000534.1:0-3059 GCA_036521575.1 Edaphobacter sp.
GCCATCGGTGGGATCGCCCGCCGTCTGCACTCCCGCGCCAAACGTATACACACGGTCGCGCTCGCGAGGCTGCGAATCAAACCGGATCGAATAGCTCAACCCTGAGCAGCCACCGCCCTGAATCCCCACGCGCAGCCCACCCTGCTCCGGCGACACACCCTCCTTCGCCATTGCCACGCGGATCCGCTTCAGCGCCTTCTCGGTAATCTCGATCGCCGCCTTCGCGCGAGGCTCCTGCCCCTCAGCGGTCAGCAACTTCATTCCCGCAAGCGGATTCTTCGGCTGCTGCTCTGCCGCTGCCGTCGCCTCACGCGAGGTACTAGGTTGTAACGTCACCATCGCCATATCATTCGTCCCAAAATAAAACGGTAGGGCGCGGTCTTATCCCGCACCGCTACCGTGTATGTCTTTCGCCGCGCTTACTGCGCCGCCGCAACCGCAGCGTTCGCCGTCTCGCTGACGTTGTTCTTCTTCTTCCAGTCGCTGATCGCCGCGTGGATGGCATCTTCCGCCAGAACCGAGCAGTGAATCTTCACCGGAGGAAGCGCAAGCTCCTTCACAATATCCGTATTTTTGATCGCCAGAGCTTCGGACACTGTCTTGCCCTTCACCCACTCCGTCGCGAGCGAACTGGAGGCAATCGCCGAACCGCAGCCGAAGGTCTTAAACTTGGCGTCCTCAATCACCTGCGTCTCAGGATTCACCTTGATCTGCAACCGCATCACGTCGCCGCACTCCGGCGCGCCAACCAGGCCTGTACCGACTTCGGACGTACTCTTATCGAGCGTGCCGACGTTCCGGGGATTGTTGTAGTGATCAACTACCTTATCGCTATATGCCATGATGTTTCCTCGTCTCTTAACTTAGATGATAGCTCTATGCAGGGAGGTTCGCCAGAAACCTTGCTTTCTACTCCCTACACCCTATTCCCTGCCTTTAGTGCGCCGCCCATTCAATCTTCGAGAGGTCGATTCCTTCTTTCACCATCTCGTACAGGGGGGATAGCTCACGCAGCTTCGAAACCACGTCAATCAACTTGTCCGAGACATAGTCCACTTCCGCCTTCGTGTTGAACCGTCCAAGACCAAACCGGATCGAGCTGTGTGCCACATCGTCACCCAGACCCAGAGCCTTCAGCACATACGATGGCTCCAGCGTAGCTGACGTGCAGGCCGAACCCGAAGAAACCGCAATGTCATTGATGCCCATCAGCAGGCTCTCGCCCTCGACATAAACAAAGCTCATATTCAGATTGCCCGGCAGGTGGTGTTCCATGTTGCCGTTCACGTGCACGTAATCCAGAGCCTTCTCAAACTTTGCCCGCAGATAGTCACGAAGCTCACTCTCGCGCTTCGCCTCGGTCGTCATCTCTTCAGCACAGATCTCACAGGCCTTGCCCAGTCCAACGATACCCGGCACATTCAGCGTGCCCGAACGCATCCCGCGCTCATGCCCGCCGCCGTTGATCTGCTCGCTGATCTGCACACGCGGATTGCGTCGCCGCACATACAGCGCGCCCACACCCTTCGGCCCGTAGATCTTGTGGCCCGAGAGCGAGAGCACATCAATGTTGTCCTTCTGCACGTCCACCGGAACCTTGCCCACAGCCTGCACTCCGTCCGTGTGGAAGAGGACACCCTTTTCGTGACACAGCTTGCCGATCTCGGCAATCGGCTGAATCACGCCAATCTCATTGTTCGCGTACATGATCGACACAAGGATCGTCTTGTCGTCGATCGCGCGCTTCAGGTCCTCAATATCGATCAACCCGTCAGCCTGCACCGGCAGATACGTCACGCGGTAGCCCTGCTTCTCGAGCTTCTTGCACGTATCGAGCACAGCCTTGTGCTCTGTCACCTGCGTGATGATGTGGTTGCCGCGCTCGCGGTACATCTCTGCAATGCCCTTCAGCGCCAGGTTATTCGACTCCGTAGCGCCCGAGGTAAAGATGATCTCCTTTGCCGTCGCGCCGATCAGCTTCGCAACCTGCTCACGCGCCTGCTCCACTGCCTTCTCGGCCTCCCAGCCGAACGAGTGATTACGGCTCGCCGCGTTGCCAAAGGTCGTCGTGAAGTACGGCATCATCGCCTCAAGAACTCGCGGATCCAGCGGCGTCGTCGCATGGTTATCCATGTAGATCGGCAGACGTACACCCTCCGGCAAAGGCGTTGAAGACTCCGTGACAATCACTCCCGTTCCGTTTCCGTTGCTGCTCATATCGATCCCCGCTCCAAAATCTAATCTGTTCTGTTCCTAGTCAATCTTCACCGGCACACAGCCGTATCCAAAAACTCTAAAGTGCGATGCTCACCAGACCGCCACCCACGGCAACATGCTCCGCATCCCCAGCTTCAACCAGATCTGCGATATAGATGCCGCTCAACAGGTCCTTGATGCTGTCATTCACCTTGCGAAGAGGTTCTTTGATCGTGCAGGTGCTCGTCAGGTCGCAGGCTCCATGAATCGTAATGCAACTGGTGATAAACAACGGCCCGTCGATCGCCCGAATCACCTCAAACGCCGAGATCTCTGCCGCCGCCTTAGCCAGCGCATACCCGCCATTCGTCCCCGCATGCGAGACCAGCAGTCCAGCCTTCGCCAATGTCTGCAGAATCTTCGCCAGCAGTTGCGGGGGAATGTGATACGCCTCGGCTATATCCTTGGCGCTGTGAGCACCACCCGTCTGCTCGGCCAGATACTTCAAAGCCATCAGACCGTAGTCCGCTTTTTTAGTCAGACGCAGCATCGAGAAGTCGAGAGCTCCCACTCAGCACTGAAATTGCCAAATCCGACACTTCCAGTCCTAGATAGTGTACGTCCGCAATGACCGGCACGCAACCAGCTTTGTCCACCTTCGTACCGCTAGTATCCACCCACCGACCAGCGAAATTACCGAAAATTACTACGTAAGAGTGGTTGACAACCACATCGAAGACGGGCAAAATCCATACCATTCGCACCTCCCCATCCATGACCGCCACCTGCAAACATCCAATCGTAAAAATCGTCTCGCGCGACGAAGACGCCGAGTATGTCGAGTGCCAACAGTGCGGAGAAGT
>DATDHL010000535.1:0-15501 GCA_036521575.1 Edaphobacter sp.
ACAAGTAGCCGCAGCGGTCCCTCAAACACCAACGGCAACCGTAAGCGTAAGTTACCCTGGAGCGCAGACTCTAGGGGATCTGAACATCGTGGTGGTGGGGTGGAACGACACCACGGCGACCGTGCAATCAGTGAAGGATAGCGCCGGAAACACCTATAACTTGGCGATCGGACCGACAAGCGCGACAGGGTTACGGCAATCGATCTACTATGCAGCAAACGTCGCAGGTGGCAGCAACACGGTGACGGTGACGTTCAGCCAGGCTGCGGTGTATCCGGATATACGCATTTTGGAGTACAAGGGGCTGACAACCCTGGATGTGACGGCAGGGGCAGTCGGAAATAGTGCGAGTGCGAGCAGCGGTGCGGCAACGACGACCAGCGCCAATGAGCTGATCTTTGGCGCGAGCACCATAGCGACGACGACCAAAGCTGTTGGAAGTGGCTTTACATCGCGGATCATTACATCGCCGGATAGTGATATTGCGGAAGACAAGATCGTAACGGCAGTAGGCAGCAACACCGCCACGTCCACGCTTAACTCCGCCGGCCCCTGGGTCATGCAAATGGCCACCTTCAAATGATCGCACCTGTCAAAGCTTCGATTGAGTGGCCCACAGCACCATCGAATCTCTCGATCGCCACTGGTGCCGTTCATGTATGGGCGTGGGATTACGAATGCACCGTTGGCGTTCTGAGCAGGTATACCACTCTTCTCTCGTCCGACGAACGCCTTCCAGGTGAAGTTGGATTCTTTCGATGTATCGTTGAGTCCAGGAGTAAAGCCAGAAGTTCTTGGAGCCCGGCCTGGCGCACGCTTTACTTCAAACTGGCATCTTGCGGAACTTCGGCCCGCTCCTGGCTTTGTTGGGGCGTTGGCTACAAGTGCTGCCCCTGTCAGCGTCAATTGCTACTGCTTTGTCAGTTGATGCCGCCGAACTAAATTGTGCGAATCGAAGAAGGATCAAATTAGGCAGGCGTATCAGCGGACCTCTCTTTGAGAACCTGCCGTAGCATCTCTTCAAGCTCTTCACGCGACATCTTTTCGACCTGCAATCTAAGCTTGTCGTGCGTATCTTGTGTCTGCAGAAAAGCTGCGATAGGGGCGCTGGGTTTAATCCCCTTGGCCCTGGCTTCTTCTACTTCTTTCGCCAACCCTTTAATGGTCGGATCTTCGAACAGTATCCTGATCGGAATCTCAACTTCCAGTTCTTTTCTAATTCGCGCAATCACTTGCATGACCATCAGTGAATGACCGCCCAACTCAAAGAAGTTATCGGTGATTCCGATATCCTCGACTTTCAGTAGATTGCGCCAGATAGCAGCAAGCCGTTCCTGGGTTGGCGTCTCGGGAGCAACATGGTCGCGGTCGCCAATTGGACGCGCAAAAGTCTGTATCGTCAGCGCCCTTCGATCAATCTTGCCGCTCGGCAGCAATGGAAAAGCATCCACAACAAGATAGTCAGAAGGAACCATGTGCTCTGGTAGTCTCGCCCTCAAGAATCGGCGCAACTCGTCCACATCTGGATGAAGCCCGGAACGAATTGCTAAATAGGCTGTGAGCCTTTGTTGTCCGGAACGATCTGTGAGAATAGCGACGGCATCTCGCACCATAGGCTGTGATGCCAACACTGCTCCAATCTCTCCCAGTTCTACCCGAATTCCGCGGATCTTCACTTGGTTATCAGTTCGTCCAAGATACTCGATCTCGCCATTCGACAGATAGCGACCAAGATCGCCCGTCCTAAATAGACGAACGGAACCTTCTCGTTCAAAGCGATGAACAATGAAACGTTCCGATGTTAGCTCGGGTCTCTTGAGATATCCGACCGCAACACAATCTCCACCAGCATAGATCTCACCCGGCACACCAATAGGCACTTGATTAAAATGGCGATCCAGTATGAATATTTGAACGTTGGTGATCGGCCCTCCGATGGGCACCGGACCATTACGATTCCTTGTAATCTCATGCCAGGTCACGTCCGCCGCGACTTCTGAAGAGCCATAAACATTGAGCAACGTTGCATGTGGCAATACCTCTGAAAGACGATCTGCCAACTCCGTCGGAAGTACCTCACCGCTACACGTCCAAAGTCTAAGCTTTGGGAGCCTGTTCTGTATCTCATCAACTCCCTCTAAGAGAGCCCGAAGTAAGGATGGGACTAGAACAATTCGGCTAACCTCGTATTCTGAAAGAAGCTGAACCAGTTGCGCGGGATCGATGAGTGCTTCGTCGGGCAAAATTACCGAGGGAACACCCTGCAGGAGCGGACCAAAAATCTCCCAGATAGAATCGACAAATCCTAGAAACGTCTTCTGACAGCAGATCTCGCCATCTAAAAACGGGTATCTTCCCCACATCCAAGAAAATCGGTTCATGCTAGCCCGATGTGTGCCTTCGACACCCTTAGGCCTGCCGGTTGATCCAGAGGTGTAGATGACATACATACAGTTTTCTGCCGATACCGGGAGTGACAGGTTACTCGTATCTTCCGACCCCGCAGAAAGACTCTCGGCATTGAAGATAAGTTTGTCTACTTTGTGTTTTCGCCACAGCTCAGCAAATTCAGGTGTAGTTACAACTACGTTGACCTGAGAATCCTTGACCATGAAATCCAAGCGCTGTTCGGGATAGGCAGGATCCAGCGGAACGTAGGCAGCTGCGGCTTTCAGAGTTCCGAGAAGCGCAATCACCATCTCGATGGATCGGTTTAACGAAATTCCTACGAGGCTCCCAGGCCCTACTCCTTTGTCGATAAGACGGCGGGTCAACCGATTAGCAAGATCGTTTAACTCGCGATAGCTTAACCGGTTTGTTTGATCGATGATTGCAATCTTGTCTGGTGTACGTACAACCTGTTCTTCGAAGGCAGTGTGAACGCACAACTCCTTTGGGTACTCATTCCCCGTGTTATTCCACTCCGCGAATTGTTGTACTTCCGCCGCCGTCACTAATGAGAATTGTGAGAGCTTTTTGTCTGGCGTATCAACGGCCGTCTCGACCAGCTTCGCGAAGTGACCGGCCATACGCTGAATTGTGTCTTCCTCGTAGAGGTCTGAATTGTACTCAAGAGTGCAGTGCAAGTTACCGAAGTCAATAACCTCAAGAGTCAAATCAAATTTCGCTATACCGCTTTCGAACTCGATTTCTTGCATTATGAGTCCGGGAAGCTCGGCTTTCATATGCGAAGCATTGTGCAGAACAAACATCGCCTGGAACAAAGGGTTTCGATTCAGATTGCGATCAGGTTCCAAAGCTTCGACTAATTTTTCAAACGGTGTGTTCTGGTGCGCCAGGGCCTCCAGCGTGTTCGACCGCGCCTGTCGCAAAACCTGCCGAAAGCTGCTGTCCGCGTCCAGATCGGCTCGCAATACGAGAGTATTCACGAAAAAGCCAATCAGATTCTCAAGCTCAACATCGTTCCTGCCAGCTGTCGGACTGCCAATCAGGATATTGTCCTGCAACGTATACCGCCCCAGCAAGACTTGGAATACTGAGAGCAACGCCATAAACAAAGTAGCGTTTTCGCTTTGAGCTAGCGCTTTAAGCCTCTTATTTGCCTCAGGGCTCAGTTCAAAATGAATGCTCTTTCCGCGGCCGCTGCTCACAGCTGGACGCGGATGATCAGTTGGCAATTGTAAAACTGTTTCCGCGCCTCGCAGTTTGTCCTTCCAATAATCAAGATCACCTGCAAAGACATCATTTGTAGCTGAGGCGCGTTGCCAGCGCGAATAATCGGAGTACTGGAGATTAAACTCAGGTAGTTGCGGTGATCTGTTGGCAACAAAATCAGCGTACAGTTTTCCCATCTCGTGAAACAGCAGGTTCATGGACCATCCATCCACAATAATGTGATGGAAAACGAGAACAAGAATATGATCCGCCGAGCCGAGCCGATACAGCTTCGCACGCAGAAGAGGACCTCTGCTGAGCTCGAACGGCTCTCGGGCCTCCTCGCTTGCGAGACGAAGAGCAGCCTGCTCGCGTTGTGCCGCAGGAAGGTCAGTAATATCCAAAACTGGTAAGCCGAATTCCAGAGTGGACAATACAACCTGCCTGACCTCGGCATCTCTGGGAATAAAGATGGTCCGTAGTGACTCGTGACGCGAGACGATTGTTTGTAGAGCTCGCGCTAACGCTGTCACATGCAACGAGCCAGTCAGACGAAATGCTCGCGCGAGGTTGTAGGCTGCCGTTCCTGGCACGACCTGATCTAAAAACCAAAGTCGTTGCTGCCCAAAAGACGCCGGAAACTCCTGCTCACTCATTACGTTCCTTCACGGGAAGAGATGTAAATCCGAGTTGCCAAACTCAGGACGACAAGAGGATCGTTCATCTCTCGCACCGGAGACAGGTACTCGAGTGTTGGGGTCTATAATAACGCATTCGGATTTCTGCTTGATTTTTCTGCGGGTGCTCGAAGACGACATAATCGGGAGAGCTCATGCGGCCCAGTTCTTCGCGCGTGAAAAACAGCCTGCTATCCGTGAGCAAACATTCTCCATTCCTAAAATTTGATTTTCCAGGTCTCCGGATCGGGATTGCAGAATATCCCGAAGGCCCCACTGGCGTGACCGTCTTCCACTTTCCAGAACGGGTCTTCGGTGCAGTGGATACAAGAGGGGGCGCTCCGGGCACTTCTCTTACGTCAGCTCTGCAGGCGGGCTTTGGCAAATTTATCAACGCGATCGTGTTCTGTGGCGGCTCAACGTACGGGCTTGAGTCCGCATCCGGGGTGGCTGCTGGATTGCTGCACTCCGGAGCCTCATCGGCAAATTGGGGCCACGTCGCAGTAGTCCCTGCGGCAGTTCTCTTCGACTTCAAAGGCCGCAACAACGCGGTATATCCCGATAGGGAACTCGGCCTCGCAGCTCTTGAGTCAGCTCGTGAAGGAATGTTTCCCCTCGGGGCTCATGGCGCAGGAGCCTTTGTACACTGCGGGTCCGTCTTCGGTGAGAGTTACATGGAGAGGTCAGGACAGGGTGCAGCGTTTCTCCAACTTGAATCCACCCGACTCGCGGTCTTTACCGTGGTGAATGCTCGAGGAGTCATCGTCAACCGTGAAGGTCAGGTCGTCCTCGGTAATCGGGATCCGCGCGGTTCGAGAGCTTCAGTAACGGAAGGTCTGAGCAGTGGCAGAGAGTCCGTCAATGACACACCACCGAGTGGTGGTCTGACCGACAGCACAACGCTAAGCTTAGTGGTTACAAACCGTGTGCTCGATCAGACCCAACTGCAACGGCTGGCCATCCAGACTCAGTCCGCCATGGCCAGAGCGATTCAACCTTTTCACACCTCGCGTGATGGAGATACATTGTTTGCAGTGACAACGGCGACTTGTGATGCGAGTGAACCTCACGCGAACGATCTGCCGGTTTATGCGTCAGAACTCGCCTGGGACGCCGTGATCAATTCCATTCCTCAACTTCCCAGCCGACGGAGCTCCTGACAGATAGATGACATACATGCCACACAATTTATCGGGTTTATCTGCGGTAGAGCAGAAGGAATTACTCGTCGGCCTTCTCAGCCAGACGGCGGAACGTGTGTTTCCTCTGTCTCTTGCGCAACAGCGACTGTGGTTTCTAGATCAGCTACTTCCAGGAAATCCAGCCTATAACGTCCCATTTGGCATACGCCTGCAAGGAGAACTAAATCCGGAAGCACTTGAATCAAGTGTCCGTGAGCTAATCCAGCGTCACGAGATTCTGCGTACTAAATTCACCATAGAAGCCGGCCAGCCCATTCAAGTCGTATCGATAGATTCAACAATCGAGATACCTTTCATCGACTTGATGGAGCTACCAACCAGTGACCGTCAATCAAGAGCGTACAGAATAGCAAGTGAGCAGGCGCGGATCTCTTTCAACCTGGCGACTGGTCCACTCCTGCGCCTCAAGCTGATTCGCCTATCCCTGCACGAACATCTTCTCCTCTGCATCATGCACCACATTGTGTGTGACGGCTGGTCCTTGGAAATATTGATTCGCGAATTAGCCGCGCTCTACACGCAATACTCCGGTGGACCAGTCGCATCGCTGGCTGATCTGCCCATTCAGTATGGTGACTACGCTCAATGGCAGAGGGAATGGATTGTCGACGATCTCCTCGCCGAGCAGGCTCATTATTGGAGGCAAAAGCTTGCAGGTGCGCCTGCATTTCTCGATTTACCGGCCGATCGCATGAGACCTGCCGAGAAATCCTACGATGGCGCCAACTATGTAATACCCGTTCCGAAAGAACTTATGGACAGCCTCGCGGAGTTTGCCCATACTCAGCGGGCCACCTTGTTCATGGCGATGCTTGCCGGATTCAAGGCGCTCCTCCACTTCTACACCTCCATCGAAGATATTCTCGTGGGCGTCCCGGTCGCAGGCCGCAATCGCGTCGAACTGGAAGATTCAATAGGATTTTTTGTAAACACGTTGGTTCTCAGAACGGATCTCTCCGGCGATCCATGTTTTAGTGAGCTATTAGGTCGAGTGCGCGAAGTCGCTCTCGATGCCTTTGCCAATGCCGATCTTCCTTTTGAGAAGCTCGTGGAATACCTGAATCCGGAACGTACGTTAAGCTATAGCCCGGTTGTTCAAGTCATGTTCTCGGCCATAAAGGCTAAGAAGCTCCCAGGCTTTGGCAATGTCTCAGCTAGCCCCTATCTATTCAATACTCAAACATCTCCTTTCGACCTATCAGTAGAGTTCATTGAGGATGCAGAAGACCATTGTTGGCTGCAGGTTACTTATGCCACTTCGCTCTTCAGCTACGCTCGCATGGCGAAGATGCTGAGCGACTATTTGACATTATTGAAAGCCGTAGCGGCGCAGCCCGAACAGCGCATCACTCGGTTCATTTCACTGCTTAGTATGGAGCAGGATGTGACTGTCAACAATGGTTGCACCTTCAGCAAAAAAGCAGAAAACCATACTCCTCTCCTTCAACTGGAAGTGCCGACATCTCGTGCAAAAGGCAACGACGAGCCCCGCGACGCACTAGAACAAATACTCGTACGAATATGGGAACGAGTACTCGGTACCGAGAACATCGGAGTCCATGACAACTTCTTCGATCTGGGTGGCCACTCGTTACTTGCTGCTCAACTGATCTCCGAGGTCGAGAAGGTGGTCGGTTGCAAGATACCTCTCTCTGCGCTGTTTCGCGGCTCTACGATCGAGTCCTTGGCCGACGTGATCCGTGACGGCAGTGCATGGAGTCCCGATCCCTTGCTCATGGAACTCAACGCAGGCACTCAAGGGCTCCCTTTGTTTGCGATAGTGCCGCCCGGTTGGGATGCTCTCGGCTATGCATTACTCGCCCGGCACATGGGTTCGGAGCAGCCGTTCTATAAGGTCCAGGCCCATACTTCAGCTCAACCCATCGGACCTCTCAGTGGTGAGGAGTTGCATACCGTAGCGTCCGAATACATCGCTGCCATCCGGGCAGTGCATCCAAAAGGGCCCTATTTTCTTGTGGGCATGTGTTACGGAGTGCATATAGCTGAACAGATGGTTCTGAAACTCGAATCTCAGGGGCATGAAGTTGGATTCCTCGGTATCATCGATACCTCTGTTCTGGAGCACAGTAATATCCGTTGGCTTATGCAACTGGAGTCTTTCCGTCGCGGGCGTCAAAACATTTCTCAATTGCCACTCTGGGATCAATTCAAGCATTACGGCCAGGTAATTAGGAAACGTCTGCGTCGTGTGCTCTTCCGTGAAACGGACCCAGGTAGTCCTTGGGAGAAAGCTTTCTGGCCCGAAAAAGAGTTTCAGTTCAAACAATTTAGCGCTCCCGTGCTTCTGTTTAGACAACCCGGACAGCCATATTTCACCGTAAAGGATCACAAACTGGGTTGGGGTGCCAGATCCTTATCCGGAGTAGAGATCAGCATTGTGAACGACGCGGAGCATGACGAGATGTTGCGAGAACCCGCAGTGGAAATAATAGCCGGACAACTAAGAAGCGCTTTGCATTGTGCGGCAACGGGCAACTTTCCTCCTAGCCGCACTGAAGAATTGGCGCTTTAATTAGCACACTATGGAACAACACGGTACAGTTAGTCACGATCAAAGTTACGATCCAGAGTTCTGTGATCGTGAGGATGCTCCAGAAGGGCCCATCACGATCCAGCAATTAAGAATGCCTCCCTCGTTCCTCAACTCTCGAATCGCAACATCTCGCACTCTTACCGTTATTCGTCCTCCATCCTTCTCATTAGGAACCATCGTCTCGGGAATCAAAACTTTAGTAGGTTATCGAGATTTACTCTGCACGCTCACACTCTTTCGGCTTACGGTTCGTTACAAACAATCGATACTTGGTTGGATCTGGGCCGCATTGCAGCCATTGGCCATGATGATGATCTACACGCTTGTATTCTCCCGAGTGGCGAGGGTCGGAAGCGAGGGAGTTCCGTATCCGCTGTTCGTATTCTCCGCACTGTTGCCGTGGATCTTCTTCTCGGGTGCTATCAGCAATGCCATCGGGGGTATGGTCGGCAATGCAAACCTATTAACCAAGCTACATTTCCCCAGGGAGATAGTTCCACTTTCATACGTATTCGCCGCGCTTGTTGATTTTGCAATTGCCTGCGTCATCTTGGGCGCCTTGATGATCTACTACAGCGTTTCGATGAACTGGCGCGCTCTCTACGCTCTACCGATCGTCACGATACTCATCGCCTTCACATCGGCCGTCGCCTTGTTTCTTGCTTCCGTTCAGGCTCGCTTCAGAGACGTTGCGGCAGCATTGCCAGTCGCATTGCAGATCGGAGTCTTTGCGACGCCAGTCGCCTATTCGCTCGAAGCCATCCCACAGCGATTTCAGCATCTTTATCTGTTGAATCCTGTAGCTAGCCTTGTAGAAAATTTCCGGCGTGTTGTAATTCACGGATCAACCCCGGATGTCTCAATGCTTATTACCTCCAGCGTGATAACTGCGTGCTGTCTTATCGCAGCCTACGGCTATTTCAAAGCGACAGAATCAACCATGACCGACGTAATTTGAGCGCGATATAACTCCTATGTTCGATATCAGCTTGGACCACGTTTCGAAGCGATACTTTATACAGCACGGTACGCGCGCGCGATCGATCGGCTCGCCTAAACTGTTTCTACAGCGCAAGAAAGAAGTATGGGCCTTGCGCGATGTCAGCTTCGAAGTGCAGGAAGGAGAGGCCCTCGGCATCATCGGAAACAACGGGGCAGGCAAAAGTACTCTCCTGAAACTCCTCTCCAGAATTACCGCTCCCACGTCAGGCGAGATCAAGATAAGGGGACGTCTTTCAGCTCTCATCGAAATTGGCTCCGGGTTCCATCCAGAGTTGACCGGCCGCGAGAACATCTTTCTCAGCGCATCCATGCTCGGGATGTCTCGTTCCGAGATTGTCAGCAAAGTTGATAGCATCGTCGACTTCGCCGGGGTGTCGGAATACCTTGATGTTCCCGTAAAGCGCTACTCGACTGGCATGTATGTCAGGCTGGGTTTCTCGATCGCCGCGTATCTGGATCCTGACATCCTGCTTTTGGACGAGGTGCTCGCAGTGGGAGACCTCGTCTTCCAGGCAAAGTGTCTTGATCTAATCGCTAAGCTACGAGAAGACGGTCGAACGATTGTGTTGATCTCGCATGATCTTGGCGCGATTCAGAGGCTCTGTGATCGCGTGATTCTGCTTCATCGGGGACAAATCGTTAAGTCTGGCGCTGCCACGGATGTCATTGATCATTACCAGAAGATGGCGATCGGCGAGGAAAACTATCACTTAAGCGATGAGACCCACCCAAAACAGGCAGCCTGTTCGTACATCTCATTTGCGTCGACCGATCGAGATGAGCCGCCGCGCACCGGATATCCAATGTTTGCCCGCTTCGGCTTTAGCGCTCACACTTCGCTTGAGAACGTAGTTTTTAACGTCCTGATTTACTGGCCCAGCGGTTACCTCTGCACCCAACTCACAACAGCTACATCCGATCCGCATCTTCGACTAGCGGTAGGTTCAGGTGAAATTGAATTCTACTGTCCTGTGCTTGAGATTCAACCGGGTCGATATCGGGTAGACATCTCTATCGAGTCGAACGGAGCGTACATCGACAGGCATCAGCGCTGCGCAGTCTTACATGTGCGCCCGGGCAAAATGGCATTCGGCGACTTCTTTATGGATACGGTCTGGCGTCTTCACGCATGATGCTTTGCGCTTTGTCCGGCCAGGCCGCTTTCATCGTATTCCAAGATGAAACTTACAATGTGCTTTGCGATTGCAAGCGACGCAGTAGCAGCAGGTGAGGGCACATTGCAGACATGCACGACACCTCTCGTGTGAACAAAATGGAAGTCATCAATCAGCTTGCCATTCGTTCCTAACGCCTGGGCGCGAACACCTGATCCCCCCGACACTAAATCATCCGCAGTGATCTCAGGCAATAAACGCTGCAGCGATCGCACAAAGGCAGCCTTGCTCAATGAGCGGTAATACTCGTCCACGGAGACGGTCCAATACTTCGCAGCCATCACCCAGAAACCTGGGAAGGTAGCGTACTCCCAAACATCGCCTGCCTTGAATGAAGTCTTTGTATACCCCTCGCGCTTCAAAGCCAGAACAGCGTTCGGGCCAGCCTCGACGCCACCACCAATGCGCTTGGTGAAATGCACCCCGAGAAAAGGGAAGCGTGGATCGGGAACCGGATAGAGCAGGCTACGAATATAGTGGTGCTTCTCCGGAACAAGCTCATAGTACTCACCGCGAAAGGGCACAATCGTTAAATCAAGTTTGGCGTTTGCCATGCGGCTAATGCGGTCGCTTTGTAGGCCAGCACAATTAATGACCAACTGTGCCTCAATCGGCCCCCGAGTTGTTTCAATCACGGTATCGTTGCCCGACGTCCTCAATCCAGTCACTTCATGTGACAGACGAATCGTTCCGCCGCTACGTTCAATATGCTCGGCATACTTTCTCGCGACGACACCGTAGTCCACAATGCCGGTAGACGGAACATGAATCCCGCGAATCCCTGCAGCGTGCGGTTCAAGCTCACGGATCTCATCCCCGCCAAGCATGCGCAAACCCTTCAGGCCATTCGCAACTCCACGACGATAAATCTCATCGAGCCGCCCACTTTCATTCTCTGAAGTAGCGACGATAACCTTGCCGCAAATGTCATAAGGAATAGCGTGTTCGTCGCAAAAACGCACCAAGGCATCGACGCCCTCCGTACAGAGCTTTGCCTTCAAGCTTCCAGGTTTGTAATAAATTCCCGAGTGAATCACGCCACTGTTATGGCTCGTCTGGTGAGCCGCAACTTTAGATTCTTTTTCAATCACCGTGAGTGACACATCGGGAAAACGTCCAAGGATTTCGAGGCCTGTAGCCAATCCAACAATCCCGCCGCCGATAATTGCTACATTGACTCGAGAGGCCATTGTGCGTAGGTACCCTCGCAAACGCCTCTACGCTGAACCGGTAAGCCGCGGAGACCTTGCCTTTGATTTGAATATCTAGGCAACAGCGTAAGCATAATGTGCCGGTGGGTCAATCAATAGTTAACTAACCTTCCCCCATCGAAAACACGTCATCGTTACCCCACAAAGCTGCCTCGTCTGAGGCGGCTTTTTCTTTGTCATCAGGGAGCTTGGGCCTCAATCTTTTGTTTACGCTTTTCCGATGACGTGAGATCGATAGGACTACCCTGCGTCAGATAGCGACGGAGGGTCGAAGGGTCGCTCCAGTTGATCTGCCAGCCATGGTCGATGGCTATCAGAATGTACTGCCCCGGAGTGATGCCGCTAATTTCGAAGCTGCCATCGGTGTTCGATTGCTCCTGGCCTATCGTGGCAAAAGAGCCGGCGTCGCCGAGTGAGGCCGGGACGAGCAAAACCATCGCTCCAACAGAGGGCTTGTCATGCATACTGACGTTCCCGCTGAGCGTGGCCAGACCCGTCGCCAGATGCAGTATCAGGGTCGAATCACCTGCGCGAACCGTAACATAGCGCCCATGAACGTCAGCGGACTGCGCTGAGATTGATGTGAGATAAGCATTCGAGCGACCCGAGTAAAGCGTAACCTCATAGCGCCCCGGAGGCACTTCGATCAGGCGGCCCTTACGGGGAGCGGCACGGTCCGCAGAAGGTCCTCCCGGACGCCGCCGCGGGCCGGCCGAACCCTCTCCACCAAAACCATTAGCCGGTCCGTTCGCCGGAAAATAGGCCTGCCCCGTCTCGGGGTCGGTGAGCACGATATGGATAGAATTCTCCGCCGGCCCCTCGTCGGAGATACCATCCAGAAGAACCGTCACATTGGCAGTGCTCGATGAGATCGCGGTCATATCCAGGGTACGGACTGAACCCGTTGTCACTTCAACCATCGCGGTGCGAGGTGCCCCGTTCGGGCCTTGCAGGCGAACCTGGTACGTTCCTGGCGAGAGGCCCGAAACCTCCGTCTGCCCAGCTTGCGGTGCCGAGGCGACGATAGGCATGAGGCCGCCAAAACCGCCTCCACCACCAGGAAGGACTCGTTGAAATACAGGAAACGAAGGGACAGCCCGGCCGCTGGCATCAACGTTGACTGGAGTAATGATGCGGAGATGAATCGACGGAATAGGCGTTAAACGAAAGTCTGCCTGATAGGCCTCGCCCGCATGCACAGTGATAGTTTCGGCTTGAGTAGCATCATCCACGCCGGGAAACCAAAGGAGCGGATAAGTGACGTCGAGCGAAGGATCGAGCGCCGGCGTTGCATCTCCTCCGGTCCCATTCACATTGCCTCGCCCCGGTTGAGAGGAAGCAGCGTACCAGGGCCGGGTTTGAACAGCAATGCGAAGACTCTCCTCGGGACGAAGGTTGGCGAATTCGTATATTCCGCGATCATCCGTTTGAGTAGATCCGCGAACTCCGCCCATCTGGGAGCCGGAACCATCAGGCGATGGGGCCGAAACAACATGCAGCGCGACCTGAGCATTACGAACCGGCTCTCCCGCCTCATCGAGCACGATGCCCGTCACACTCGCCTCAGGAGACAGACGAAACACGAGATCGTAAGTTGGAGCGTCAGCCGTCAGGACGATAGCCGAAGAGTATTGTCGGTGCTCCTCGTAGCTGCTGCTGGCATATCCTCGGGCGCTCGCGGTAAGAGTCCATCCGCCAGGGGAGGGAAGTGGCAGGGAGAAGTGTCCGTTGTCATCAGCATCGACCGCGGTGTTCGAGGCAGGGGAGAAGCGGCCAGGCGGACCGCCTCCCCGGCGCATCGCTCCAGCCCCCATGGTTCCAGGACCAGGGACTCCTTGACTGGAACCTCCGGGGGTTGGGTTTGCAAAGGTCGCCGTGAGATGGCTGTGGTGGACGGGAGATCCATCGACACTGCTGACGACGGTCCCAGTAATTCTGTACGGAGACGGCTTGGCGGTACTCTGAGCCTGGAGTACCGCCGGACAAAAGCAAAAGATAGCCAGCAGAGCGAGGACGCTGAAGAAACTCGGCGTCGTTCTTCGGTGAAAGCGTAGGGCTTCAGCTCTACGAAAAATCCACGAATTACAAGGGGCTCCAGCCCCGGGTCTTGCTTCAGTCATGGGAGCATCTCCGCCGCGGGAACAGCGTCAAAGTCGAGCGTAGGCTTGTCTCCCACATTCACAGTGATCGCATGGACGTACGTCGAGAACCGAGCGAGCGTCTCTGGATCCCGCAGATCGGCGGGGTAGCGATGTTCAAAGGCGACCGCCTGATACCCGCCCGGCGGCAGATAGTTGGCGGTATAGCTTCCGGACGCGCCACTGTGAACCGAAACGAAAGAGTCGGCGCTTGGACTTGAGGGAATCAAATAAAGCCAGCACGACGCGGCTTTGCCGTTCACCCGCAGGGTCCCTTGCAGGGCAGAGGTCTGGTTGCTGACCGTCACGCGGATCGGCGTCCCACTGGAACCAGGGCCGATCACAAGATCCTGTTGCAGCAAGTCGGAGGTTCCGTAGTTGACAGCCTTGATATACCACTGGCCACGGCCGCGCGCTTGGAGACGGTAGCTGCCGGGAGGCACAACAAAGTTAAAACTCTGATTACGGGTAGGCAGTAAACCAACGATTCCGTAATCGTGATCAGGGTCCGCACTTATCAGCGTGAGACCCAACTGCGGGAGATTGGGAGGCGTCACATTATCAGACGTTGAAGAGGTAGTAGAGACGGACGGATCGAGCTGCAGCTCTACCGGAACCCCAGGGTTAGGAGTCACGTGCAGCACCACACCCGAGATGTCATGATCGGGCACAGTAATGACCGCTTGGGCGTAAGCCGGGGACGAATCGGGACCGTTGACCGTAGCATTAATAGCGTAGGTCCCAGTCGGAAGCTGCATTCTGAACTCATCCGACGTCCCATTCTGGTTTAGAGGCACCGGAAAGACAGAGCCATCACTCGATCGGGCAGTAATATTTGGGTACGCGCGGCCCGGCATCCCTTCGATACTCGCAGCGATATCGTATACACGACTGATCCGTGGGTGCAGGTCGAAATGGAGCTGTTCGCCGCTCGAGATATGGATCATATCGGATGTGGCAGATGAACTATGCTCCGGAAATATTAGAGGAATAACGATATCCGATGTTTGCATTGAACTCCGCCCCATATATCTGGTTTCAAGCTTATAGTCCCCAGGGGGGACGGGTAGACGAAAGTTGCCATGGGAATCCGTCTGGCTCTGGCCGTTCTGTGCCCACCGCTGAGCAAAACCATCGAAATCGTTCCGCCGCGCCGTAACCGACAGGTGAGGGATCGGCTCACCGTCGGCCGAAGTGACCGTCCCAGTCAGCAGCGCTTCGGGGTACAGCCGAACTTCAATAGGTTCAGCGAGTTGGTCCGCCGTGAGATTGATGACAGGACGGTCCGATGGATCGGCCGAAAGATAGTAACCCGGCTTAGTGGCCTGAAGCGTGGTGTTATTGGATCCTGTGTACTGATCGAACTCAAACTTGCCCTCATGCGTGGTCAGGACCGACCGGTCATTCAGGCGTACGAGAACCCGGGGTATCGGTTCGCCGGTAACAGCGTTCAACACCTGACCCATAACCGTAATGGGAGCCGTAGAACTTGTCGCGCTCGTCCCGGCAAGACTGGCCATCTGCGCCGGTAGCGAAACACACAGGGCAAGCAGTGACGCAAACCAGAGGAAGAGAGCCGGCCATCGGGAGAGAGAATGAGATGCTGGCGACACGAAACGAACCTCGTAAAGCGTTGCAGGGATGAGACTGCCAAAAGCCACACTTCGAAAGCCGGAAGCCTTTTGGAAACCATGGACGGGATTAGGAACGGGACCGAAGGCTCAAGAGTTTATCAATGTCCGATAACACATATTATGTATAGTTGAAGCCCGCCCTTGAACGATTGCCCGTTTCTTCCTCTTATTCCAGTACGTTGGAGCCCTTCCTCCCTCTTTGATACCATCGACCCAACTTCATGCAAATCGTACAAGCTGTCTTTGGCGTATTCCATCATTTTGAGCTTGCACGTGAACTGGACCGGCGCGGC
>DATDHL010000536.1:0-2349 GCA_036521575.1 Edaphobacter sp.
TTGCGCCCCAGGTTAGGTTGATGTTGATGTCCATCGACTTTTCGTAGATGGCGGAGTGGCGGGTGAAGAAGCCGTAGAGGCTGATGATGCCTCCCGTGATGAGGAAGATGAGGCCGAGGGGGATGCGGATGTCGAGTCCCATTTGGTGTACTCCGAGGGTGAATGGATCAGGGTAAAGGGATCAGAAAAGCAGATCCCTACGGGATGACAAACAAGAAATGCAACGGCCAACAAATCAACGGCAGAAAAACTATGCGAAGACGAGGTTGAGGACGATGAGCATGGCGAGGACGACGACTGCGAGGGTCGCGGGCTTCTGGTACCAGTTCAGGTCAGTTTCGATTGGCTTCGGGGTGAGAGAGTAGACGAGGCCGACGAGCTCCGGTTCGGGGCGCGGCTTGGTGACGAGACTGATCGCGATCGTCACGATCAGGTTGACGGAGAAGGCGAAGATGGCGGTCCAGAAGTTCTGCGCCATGTCGCTGGGGTAGTGGTGGACGATGGCGATCCAGCCGCCGTGGATACCGGGCGCAGCTGCGTCGGGGATGGTGAGGCCGTGGTGGATGAGAGCGGCGAGGGTTCCGGAGATGAGGCCGGTGAAGGCTGCGTGGCCGGTGGTGCGCTTCCAGAACATGCCGAGGAGGAAGGTGGCGAAGAGGGGCGCGTTGACGATGGAGAAGACCAGTTGCAGCGCGTCCATGATGTTGTTGAAGTTGGTGACGAGGTACGCTGCGCCGATGGAGAGGGCGACGCCTCCTATGGTGGCCATGCGGCCCATCCAGAGGTAGTGGGCGTCGGTTCCCTTCTTGTTGATGTAGGCCTGGTAGATGTCGTAGGTCCAGACGGTGTTGAAGGCGGTGACGTTGCCGGCCATTCCGGACATGAAGCTGGCGAGGAGAGCGGTGAGGCCGAGGCCGAGGACTCCGGTGGGAAAGAAGTGCAGAAGCATGACCGGGATGGCGAGGTCGTAGTTATAGACGGGGTTGCCGTTGGAGTCGAGGACGGCCTGACCGCTGACGGGGTCGGTCTTCTGCGGGATGATGCCGTGGGGGCGCTGGTCAAGCGGCATTGCAGGCATGTCAGCTGCGGAACCCACTTTATAGGTAACCATTGTTTGCGACGTGGAGGACGCGGGACCGCTCGCCATGTGCGACGTCACGGTGACGGCGATGATGCCGGGCAGGATGACGAGGAACGGGAAGAACATCTTGGGGACGGCGGCGATGAGGGGGACGCGGCGGGCTGAGACCTCGGAGTCTGCGGCCATGGCGCGCTGGATGACGAGGAAGTCGGTGCACCAGTAGCCGAAGGAGAGGACGAAGCCCAGGCCCATGGCTAGGCCGATCCACTCGACGCCGAGGGTGTTGGTGTCGGCGTGGGCCATGCCTCGCCAGGAGTGGGTCATGTTGGCAGGCAGCGTTTGCTTGATTCCCTGCCATCCGCCTACGTTGCGCAGGCCGATCCAGACGAGTGGGGCGAAGCCGGCGACGATGAGGAAGAATTGGAGAACTTCGTTGTAGATGGCGCTGGTAAGGCCGCCGAGAAAGATGTATCCGAGGACGATGATTGCTGAGAGGAAGACGGAGACGTGGAAGATGTAGGCGTCGGGGATGATGCCGTGGAAGAGGCCGAGGGTCTGGATGAGGAGCGCCATCGCGTACATGGAGATGCCGGAGGAGAGCACGGTCATGATGGCGAAGGAGAAGGCATTGACGGCGCGGGTCTTCTCGTCGAAGCGGAGACGGAGGTATTCGGGTACGGAACGCGCTTTCGAACCGTAGTAAAAAGGCATCATGAAGATGCCGACGAAGATCATGGCGGGGATGGCACCTATCCAATAGAAATGGCTGGTGATGATGCCGTATTTGGCGCCCGAAGCGCCCATGCCGATGACCTCCTGCGCGCCGAGGTTTGCTGAGATGAAGGCGAGGCCGCAGACCCAGGCGGGGATGGAGCGTCCGGCGAGGAAGAAGTCGTTGCTGGTGCGCATGTAGCGCTTGAGGGCAAAGCCGATTCCCAGAACGAAGACGAAATAGACCAGCATTATCAGCCAGTCGACGATGGACAGACTCACAGGCACCCTTGGTGGAACGATTGGATTGGGACTTACTTCGGCCAACTCTAAACCGTTTGTACGGCCCAGTCCAGCGATTCGGGGTGGCGGGAGAGGGGCACACGAGATTTTTTCGATTAGGCAAGAAAACTCGAAAGCGTTACCTCTGCATCGAAAGGGGAGTTGCATAAAGGACCGACGTTCAGTAGAACTTGGACGAATGTTGTCAGACCACTCGCGGTAACCGGCTTTCGTGGTGGTTGCGAGGAAAAGGGGCTGAATGTGTCACTTGCAGG
>DATDHL010000537.1:0-13264 GCA_036521575.1 Edaphobacter sp.
TGAGCTGAAGGGTGCAAATGCGAAGAACATCAGTAAGGTCGTGGTGGGGGCGGTAGCGATTGTGATTGCGGCGGTGATGCTGGGGTTCAGCACGCTGCACGGCGGGGCGATGGGACAGCATGCTGTGCGGGGGATTACAGCAGCGCTGGGCGCGAGCCTGATGTGGGGGACGATGTATGTGCCTTATCGGAAGGCTTATTTGAGCGGGATGAATCCGCTGTCGTTTGTGACGGCGTTTACGGTGGGCGAGCTAGGGACGGTGCTGGCGTTGACGCTGGCTCTGGATGGTGGAGTGCACTCTACGGCGTTTCAACTGTTCGGGATGCCGGGGGTTTTGTTCTGGCTGTTTTTGGGTGGGTTTGTGTGGGTGATCGGGGACCTGTTTCAGCAGTTTGCGGCGAAGTATTTGGGGATTGGGCGGGGGATTCCACTGTCGAATACGAACCAGCTTTGGGGCCTGGCTTGGGGTGCGTTGGTGTTTGGTGAGCTGGCTGGGGCGGACAGGTCGCATCGGCTGCTCGTGATTGGCGGGTCGCTGATGATGATTCTGGGTGCGCTGGCGATTTGTACGGCGGTGGCTTCGGCAAAGGAACAGAGCTCGACCAATGAGGCCGTGCTGCGGGAGTGCGAGCGGTATGGGATGGACTATAACCGCACGCTGCTGGCTCAGGCGGGGGATGAGTTTGGCGGGGCAGGAGAGAAGCGGCGGTGGTGGGATTATGCGATTGTGCTGGTTGCTACCGGGGTGTTTGTCACGCTGGGGGTACGGGCGGTGGTGCCTCCGTTGGAGATGGATCTGAAGTGGGTTGGGGCGCTGAGTGTCGTGCTGGTTGTTAGTTTGGGTGCCGGGGGATGGAGTCTCTGGCGGCGGACTCGGTTTTCGTAGAGGGGTGCGGGTGGGAATCGTACTGAAGTACCTCTAGTGCCCAGGTCTTCGATGTGTGCATCGGATTCCCGCTTGCTCAGGTGGCATTCAGGCTGTTGAATAAGGGGACGCGTATACGTCGGGATCACATCCTAAGGATCGGTATCAAAAGTTGAACAGGCTCGGTGTACTTACCTTTCTCGTCTCGGTTGCCTTTGGCGGGCCAGCTGTCAGCCAAACGCGTGACGCGCATGCAGGACTGCCACACCTTGAGAAGCGTGGAAGTGCGACCCGGCTCATCGTCGATGACAAGCCTTTTCTGGTTCTTGGGGGAGAGCTGCATAACTCCAGTTCGTCAAGCGTCGATCACATGAAGTCCGTTTGGCCGCAGCTTGCGGGGATGCACCTGAATACGGTGTTGTTGCCGGTTGCGTGGGAGACGGTCGAGCCTGAAGAAGGGAAGTTTGATTTCAGTACGGTGGATGGGCTGCTCGAAGGAGCTCGTAAGAATAATCTCAAGCTGGTGATTCTTTGGTTTGGCGCGTGGAAGAACACATACTCAAGCTATGTACCGGCGTGGGTCAAGACCGACACGGAACGGTTTCCTCGCGTCCAGACCAGCGACGGTCGAGGCACGGAGCGGCTATCGCCTTTCAGCACGGCCGTACGAGATGCTGATGCGCGCGCCTTCGCGAAGTTGATGCGGCATCTGCGGGAGGCGGATGGAGATACGCATACTGTCCTTATGGTGCAGGTCGAAAATGAGGTTGGGGTGATTCCTGAATCGCGGGATCATTCGCCTGTTGCGAATGCTGCTTTCGCGGCAGCGGTGCCGTCGGCTCTTACTAGTTTTCTGCAGAAGCATCGGACGACATTGGATCCGGAGTTTCGCGCGGCATGGGAAGCGGCGGGTGGGAGAACTGCTGGGACGTGGCAGGAGGTGTTCGGTAAAGGTTCCCTGACAGATGACCTCTTCATGGCATGGCAGTACGCCACGTATATCGAGCATGTAACTGCAGCGGGGAAGGCAGAGTACTCGCTACCTATGTTCGCGAATGCTGCGTTGATTCGGCCTAATTATGAACCGGGGCAGTACAACAGCGGTGGTCCGCTGCCGCATTCGATGGATGTATGGCGTGCGGCGGCACCGTCTCTTGATTTCTTATCTCCGGATATTTACTTCAATGAATTTGCGCTCTGGTCTGGCAGGTATGCGCGTCCTGACAACCCGCTCTTCATCCCGGAGGCGCAAGGGGGATCGGCGGGTGCGGCCAATGCGCTTTATGCTTTTGGGCATCTATCGGCCATTGGATTCGCTTCTTTTGGCATCGACGATCAAGGCAACACTCCGCTGGATCTGGTGGGGGTGACCAATTCGTCGGAGCATTTGGACAGCTCCGCTATAAGTCACGTGTATACGACCCTGTCCAGACTGGCGCCTATGATTCTGGAGAAGCAGGGAACAGGTGGTGTCAATACAGTACTGATAGAAGGTGAAGCGCAACGGGCGGCGAGGCTGGCGATAGGCGACTATACGGCCAACATGACTCGGGCTGGAAGTGGCGCGGGCGCTCGACTGGCTGCGATGTTTATTCAAACGGGGCCTAATGAATTTCTGGTTGTAGGTAGTGGCGACGCTCAGATCACCTTCTCGACCGATAAGCCCGGGCCGCCGATTGTTGGCATTGAGAGTATCGACGAAGAGTTTTTTGAGAATGGGGCGTGGGTGCGGGGTAGGCGGCTCAATGGCGATGAGAATTCTCAGGGACAGGCTTTGAGGCTTTATGCCACTGACCTGGCTCAGGGCAAGATCTATCGAGTGCGGCTTTATCGCTATCGCTAGCGGAGTGGGTGGGTGATGCGTGAGATCCAGATTCGCTGAGGTGCTGTGTTCGATACCGGACAGAGACGTTCGGTTTTGGGCGGAGTGCTTGGAGTTGGTAGCGGAGCCGATGGCTTAACTCGATTATTTTCAGTGTGGGCTTTGCGGATTGCTGTGGTTAGCAAAGTGCATAGGAGGATGCTGCGAGAGTCGTAACAGGCCCGGGCTTTGAACACTCATGATGCATGAGGTGGAAGATGCGAACTCTGGTCAGGAATTTTTCTTTCGGGATACGTGCTTTGCGCAAGAACCCGGGGCTGACGGCAGCGGTGATTGCCACGCTTACTCTGGGGATCGGCGCCACTACAGCCATCTATACCGTGGTGTATGCAACACTGCTTGCGCCACTGCCTTACCCTGAGCCCAATCAGCTGATGATGGTCTGGTCGAAGGTTGGCGGACATCGAAATGGAATATCGGCTGGCGACTTTCTGGACTGGCAGCGGCAGAATACGACGTTTCAGCAGATGGCTGCGTGGACGGGAGCGAGTTTTAATCTGGCCACGCCGGAGCAGCCGGAGCAAGTAGATGGCAGGCTCACCTCTCCTGGGTGGTTTCAGTTGCAGGGGATGCCTTTTCTGATGGGGCGCGATTTTCTTCCGGAGGAGGGGGTTCCCGGCAAGGAGCATGAGGTCGTCCTGACCTACAAGCTGTGGAATCGGCTGGGCGCGGACCGCGACATCATCGGCAAAACCATGCGTCTGAATGGCGCGGATTATACGGTCGTCGGTGTGCTGTCGGCTGGCGTTCCGGATCGCCTGGGCTCTGAGCTGGCGACTCCTTTGGCATTCACGCCGGAACAGATCAATCATGAGTATCACTGGATATTGGCGATGGGCCGCATGAAGCCCGGAGTCACGCTGCAACAGGCGCAGGCCGATATGGATACGGTTACGAGCCATATTGCTGCCGCGTATCCCAAGTCCAATACGGGTTGGGGCGCCGCTGTCGAGCCATTGAAGAATGACTTTCTGCCTTCTGATCGCATTCGCAATCTCTGGCTTCTTTTGGGGGCGGTTGGTTTTGTGCTGCTCATTACGTGTGTGAATATCGCGAATCTGTTGTTGGCGAAGGGCGCGGGGCGGCAGCGGGAGATTGCGATTCGCAGTTCGCTGGGAGCTTCGCGAGCACAGATCTTTGGCCAGTTTCTGGCGGAGAGCCTTGTGCTCGCTGTGCTCGGCGGTGGATTCGGTATTGCACTGGGGGCGGGATTGCTGCGGGTGATTCTCAGCATGGTGCCCGAGGGTATATTGCCCTCGGAGGCAAACTTTCAACTGAACACGCCTGTGCTGGTGGTGGCATTGGTCGCTACCACGCTGGCTGGTCTTCTGTTTGGAGTAGCGCCCGCGTGGTACGCCTCGCGCGTCGATCCGGGGGAGTCGCTCAAAGATGGAGGACGTTCGGGGAGCGGCATGGGCAGTCAAAGGCTGCGGCGCTGGCTCATCGTTGGGGAGTTCGGGCTTGCGTTGTCGTTGCTGGCCGGTGCGGGTCTTGCTATTCACAGCTTCTGGAACCTTACGCGTGTCGATCTTGGTGTGCGCACGGATCATGTGCTTACCTTCCGGTTAGCGCAGCCGCATGGGCGGTTTCGGACTCCGGAAGAGATGAATGTGTACGACCAGCGAATGCTCAGTGTGCTGCAATCTGTTCCCGGGGTGGCGCATGCGGCGTCGGTGACGGGAATGCCGCTGCGTGGAACGAGCGATGGCATGCCGTTCACCCTGGTTGGCGGGAGGACGTATAGCGATTCTTCGCAGCGGCCGGGTACCGGCTTCCAATCTGTTTCGCCCGACTACTTCCGGACGTTTGGCATACAGGTTCTTCAGGGGCGTTCGTTTACGGATCAGGACACGGCGATGAGTGTGCGGGTTGCGATGGTGAATCAAGAGTTCGCCAATCGGTATTTGAAAGGCATGGATCCGTTCAAACAGCGTGTGTCCATTGAAGAGATCATCCCCGGGCAGCCGCGACTGGGGCCTGCGGTTGAGTGGCAGATCGTGGGTATCTTTCACAACGTGCGGTCTGGAGACTTCCGCGACGATAATGCCGAGGTCGATGTGCCGTTGGCGCAGTCGCTTGCGCCAGACGTGACGATTGGCATGCGTACTGCTGAAGATCCGGAGGCGATGACGAAGACCATTGCTGCGGCGGTGCACTCGGTGGACCCGGAGATTGCGCTGGCGAATCTGCGCACGATGGATCAGGTGAAGGATGAGTCGCTTGCCGAAGACAGATTTACGATGCGTTTGTTTGCGAGCTTTGCGGTGGTTGCGCTGCTGCTTGCTGCGGTCGGGATTTATGGGCTGATGGCCTATGCCGTTTCGCAGCGAACGCAGGAGATTGGTCTGCGGCTTGCGCTGGGGGCTGGAAAGGGTGGAGTGATGATGCTTATCCTGAGGGAGGCTTCGCTGCTTGCTTTGATTGGGTTGGGGATTGGACTGGGAGGTTCGGTGCTGGTGGGCCGCTCAATGCAGACGACGTTGTATGGGGTGGGTACGTTGGATCTCTCTGTTCTGTTCGTTGTGGCGGTAATTCTGTTTCTCACTGCTTTGCTGGCTGCGTACCTACCGGCAAGGCGAGCAGCGTTGATCGATCCGATGCAGGCGCTGCGGACAGAGTAGCCAGTTGAATGAGTTGAAGCAGGAAGCGCTCCAAAACTATTTTCGGTGCGGCAATTGTTGCTCTGCTAAGTACTTCTCAAATGAGCGCTCGCCTGCTTCGATAGTAGCGCGATAGCCTTGCGGATCTACCCAGACCTCATCGCCTTCCCGTGGCATCCGCACGAGCTTGTCCAAGAACCCGAAATGCTCGCCATGGTCGGCCAGGAAGATGTCGCAGGGAAGGGACTTGTAAAGAGCGAAGGTGTGACGAAAATCATCTGCGATGCCGGGGTAAGAGGCTGGGTGGCCCGGAGTGTCGACGAGCCGGAAATCTGACCACGTGGTGTAGCCTCCGACGATGACCACGTTGCGACGCGTGTCGGTCGGCTCGCCGGGAATGTGCACGCGCATCGTCCAAGTGGTGCAGCCGCGGGTGTGACCAGCGGTTCGATGAGCTGTCAACGTTGTGCCGCCTAGCGTTACGGTGTCGCCATCGTGCAAGATGCGGTCGACGTGCGCGGGTGGATACGTCGGCACCGATCCGGAGGCGTGGAGAAAGTCGGAGCGGCCGCCGGATTCAACGACATCTGCGTCATACTCCATCACCATGGATTGCGCGTGCGTTTCTCGTAACACCTCAGCGAAACCGCCCGAATGATCGAAGTGGGCTTGTCCGGTGAGCAGGATTTTCGTGTCCTTCCACCGGAATCCAAGTTGCTCGACGCTGGCCTTGATTTGCGGTGGAGATGACGGCAGGTTGGCGTTGATCAAAATGTTTCCAGCAGGTGTGACCACTAAATACGCAGCCAGGTCACGGCTGCCAACGTAATAGAGGTTGTCGGCGATGCGGAACGGAGCAAGCGGCTTGGTCCACTCTGGCCTGATCTGGGCATCGATACGGAGCACAAGGATCATGAGCAGGCAGATAAGGCTGGAGTTTCGAAAGGTCTCGCGTCTCATCTCTCAGATATACGCGAGGGCCTTGAGGAATAGATGCAGTAGTACTCCGTTCGTTAACTCGCCTGGTGGCGCTCGGGTTTCGTATTTATTGTTTGAAAACGAGAGCTGGGCCGCTTACGCGCTTTCCGTGAAGGTCGATATTTACCTCTACACGGTCGGCGATCTTGATGAAGGGAATGCCGCTGTTCATCCCGTATTCTTTGCGGTCGAAGGCCATCGTTCCTTTGATCGCGCCGGAGCCTGTTCCCTTGCCGGAGACCGTCAGATTGAGGGTCTCGGGTTTAGAGACTCCGCGAATCGTGAAGGTACCCTGCACGTCAAAGGTTTCCGGACCGGTTTGGACAATCTTTGTCGAGTGGAACGTGATCAAGGGATCCTGGTCGACGTTGAAGAAGTCTTTGCTCTTCAGCTTGCCGTCTTTCATGCCGCTTCCGGTATTGACGGAGGCCGCTTGGATCTTGACATCCAGAACGCCTGTCGTGACATCGGGTGAGGTGAACGTGAGGGTGGCGGCCCACTTTTCGAAAGTACCGGTTAGATCGACCGAGGCCTTGACGTGGAACTTGATCGAGCTGTTTTCCGGCGTAATTGTGAAGACGGGAGCCTGTGCCCGGCTCAGTGGCGGTAGCACCGCGGATGCTAGGAGACAAAGAATGGCGAATCGCATGGCGCTGAGTGTCGGCCCTTTGTGCGTCGCTGTCAATTTCAGGGCTCAGCATTCCGGTAACGGGGTACGTAAGGTCAACAATCTAAATTGAAAGATCCCGCTCTTCGGTGCAGGTTTGAGAAATTCGCTGAATTTGTGGGGAGGCTGTGGGATGATGATTCTGCGGCGAGGATTGAAGCAAGTATGGCTGTCAGGTTGAAAGATATTGCGCGGGATCTTGGGGTCTCGGTTGTGACGGTGTCGAAGGTGCTGCGGGGGAACGCCGATATCGGCGAGGCTACTCGGCGGCGCGTGCTGAAGCGGATGAAGGAGCTGAACTATCAGCCCAATATGATGGCTCGCGGTCTGGCGAGCGGTCGGACGTATACGGTGGGATTGGTGGTGCCGGATCTGGTGCATCCGTTCTTTGCTGAGTTTGCGAAGTCTCTGGGCGGGGTGCTGCGAACGAGCAAACGGGCGTTGATTCTGGCTTCGTCGGAGGAAGATCCGCAGGTAGAGCGGCAGGAGATTCGGACGCTTCTGAGCCGGGGCGTGGATGTGCTGCTGATTGCATCGTGCCAGGCGAATCTGCGGAACTTTTATGAGCTAGGGGATGATCGGACTCCTTATTTACTGTTCGATCGGGATTTTCCGCATCTGGCGGCGCACTTTGTGGGCTCGGATAATGTGCAGGTAGGGGAGATGGCGACGAAACACCTGATCGAGATTGGACGCAAGCGGATTGCGCATATCGGCGGGAAGAATACGAGCCCGGCGTTCGACCGGTTGCGGGGGTATAAGGAGGCGTTGGGGGAGAGCGGGCTTTCGGCGCCGGAGGAGTATGTCGTGGTTCGGGAGCGCGTGGAAGAGGCGGGCGATGCGCTGGGGTTCGAGGCGATGCAGGAGTTGCTGAAGCTGAAGCCGAGGCCGGATGCGGTGTTTTGCTACAACGACCTGACGGCTCTGGGGGCGATGGATGCGACGCTGCGGGCAGGTTTGAGGATTCCAGAAGATATTGCTTTTATCGGATGCGGGAATTTGCGGTATGCGAACTATCTGCGGGTTCCGCTCAGCTCGATCGATCATGGGACGGCGGAGCTGGGGCGGATTGCAGGGGAGTTTGCGCTGGAGCTTTCGGCTACGCCAGAGCAGGAGCCGAAGAGTATTCTTGTGCCGCCTACGCTAGTGGCGCGAGAGTCTACGGTGGGGGCTTAGGTTCGCAGGCGATCTTGATACGAAAATGGTGATTGGCTGCAAGCTGCTCGTAGCAGAGCCGAGGCGAAATCGTCTATGCTTCGTCCATGGAACCGATCATTCATGGCGCAATTCCAGTTCTGCCGGCTTCGGATACAACGGAGTCATTGAAGTGGTGGACTGATATCTGTGGCTTCAAGGAAAGCTTTCGCGACAGCACTCCGCCAAGCTATGCGGGAATCAACCGAGGCAAGGCTCATTTGCATATTGCCGGCATGGATGACAAGGCGCTTGCGAGAAAGGTCGGCGACCAGACCATGGTGCGAATCAACGTGGAAGGAATTGAGGCGATGCATGCCGAATTTCAGGAGCGCGGTGGCAAGGTTCACCCCAACGGCCCTTTACAAACCAAGCCGTGGGGTACAAAAGAGTTTGGCGCGATTGATCCCAATGGCGTATGTGTGACGTTCCAGGAGTAAGCAGTTGTCATTCGGAGCGAAGTGCTTCTGTGGGGCTGACTGACGCGGCGCGACGTGCGGGTAAGCTGACGGCGAGCGCAGCGATTGCGGCGAGGGCGCAGACTGTGATGGACATCGATACCGGGTCGAAGGTGCCGGTCTTGTAGAGCAGTCCGCTCAGGAGTCGTGCGAGGGCGAATGCGACTGCGAGGCCGATTGCTATGCCAAGCAAGATGGATCGGGAGGCGTGGCCCAATACCAGATGCAGAATATCCTTACGGGTTGCTCCTACTGCCATGCGTACGCCTATCTCGCGCGTGCGCTGTACAACTGAGTAGGCGAGGACGCCGTATATTCCGATGGCCGCCAGCGTAAGTGCGACGAGAGCAAATACGCCGAGTAATACGGCTGTCATCTTCTGGCGTGCGAGTGAGTCGGAGAGGACGTCGTCGATGGTCTGGATATTGTAGAGGGGCTGATTCGGAGCGAGGTCATGGACCGCATTACGGATGATCGGCACAATGCTTTGCGGGTCTGAGCTGGTTCGAACCAGCAGGACTTCATGCAGGCCGAACCCGGGAAGGTAGATCTCAGGTTGAGGGTCCGTTTCTACGCCGAGATCGTGTGCGTTCGATACGACGCCGATTACGGGGACTTTTTGCGGAGTCGGGCTTAGTACGCCTATGAGAATATTTGCGTCGAGAGGATTTCTTCCGGCGAGATATCGACGCACGAACTCCTGATTGACGACGAAGAAGCTGGATTGGTTGTCGATCTCTTTCTGCTCGAATACTCTGCCCTGTTGCAGGGCGAGGCCCATCGTATGAAAGAAGTCGGGACTGACGGTGCGAACCTGCGCCATTGGAAATGAGCCGGGAGCCAAAGGAGGCGCGCCTTCGATGAGAAACCTGGTCATCGAACGAGATGAGGTGAATGGAAGCGCGTTTGTGGTACCTACGGATAGAACTTCGGGAGATTGTGCGATCTTAGCGACAAGTTGATCGTAGAAGTGGTTTGTTGCGGGAGAGCCCTGCTGGAACTGCGGTGCAGGGAGTGTTATTTCGAGGCTAAGCAGATGATCTGTGCGGAAGCCGGGATCGACTGCGACAAGTTTTTGGAAACTGCGGACTACGAGGGTGCCGAGGAATAGCACAACAACGGCTACAGCGATCTCGCCTGCGATTAATGCGGTTCGGCTTCGGCCGTGGCGAGTCGTGCTTCCGCGATCTCCGGGTCCAAGGGCCTCTGCGAGCCTGGATGAAGTTTTGAGGATCGGCAGGAGTCCGAAGACGATGGCGGTGAGTGTGCATGTGCCTAGCGTAAATAGCAGGATGGGAATGCTGATCCGGATGGATTGAATCATGGAAGGATCGAGCGTTGCCGAGTGAGAGAGCGCGACTCGTAATAATGGCAGAGCGAATGCGGCGAGGGCTACTCCTAACGTGCCTCCGAGCAGACAGAGAATCAGTGTCTGGGCCAGAAACTGAGTGAAGAGTTGCATACGATCCGCACCGAGTGCCTGACGAACGGCGACCTCGCGACGATTGGCAGCTGCTCGGACCATAAGAAGATTGGCAACGTTGGCGCAGGCGATCAGCAAGACCAGCACGACTGAGCCCATGAGGCTGAGGATAGCTGGCCGCAAAGCTCCGATGAGCTGCTCGCGCAGGGGAGTGAGGAGGACGTCGATCGTGCGGTTTGTTGCAGGATAGGCTACGGCAAGACGCGATGCGATGGTCTGCATGTCAGCCTTCGCCTGAGACAAACTGGTGCCGGGGCGAAGACGGCCAATCACATTTACGGAGTGCCAGACGCGAGACGATTGGGTTGGTTGATCCAACAGGGAGAGGGGCAGCCAGACCTCGCCCTCCGCCGGATAAGCGGCTCCAGATGGCAAGATCCCGACGATGGTATAGCTCGCTCCGTTAATATCCACATCGCGTCCTACGATCGCTGGATCACCGCCGAAATTGCGTTGTAACGCGGACGCGCTCAGTACAGCGACGTGGTTGCTTCCTGGTTTGTCGTCTTGCTCGTTGAACAGACGGCCAGCCAGAGGGGAGACCCCAAGCAGGGAGAAGAAATTGCCCGAGGCGAGGACTCTCTGGACCTGTTCAGAGTGACCAGAGGTTACGAGGGAGACAGTGGTCGGGTTGAGGGTCGAATAGGCGGCTATCTGCTCAAAGCTTTTCTGCTGGGACTTCCACTCCTGATAGTCAGGGTAGGTAGCTTCGGCGCCGCCGACAAACTTGCGGATGAGTTTCGAAGATATTCACGATTCTCGCTGCATCGTGAAATGGAAGGGAATGAAGCAGAAGCGCATAGACGACGCTGAAGATAGCAGTGTTCGCTCCAATACCGAGGGCGAGGGTCAAGACCGCGGTGATCGTAAATCCTGGGGATTTGCGCAGCTGGCGGAGCGCATAACGAAAATCTCGCAGCAAGTTCTGCATGGTCTTACCTCGTGGCCTGGTGACGGCTATCCAATGAGTTGTCGCTCATGTGATTTACTTGACGCCTTTTTTGGGGTCCCAGGAGCCCTGAAGTTTGCGGACGTAGATGATCTGGCCGGTGTGGTAGGCGTTGTGAGTACCGATGCGGGCGATGGTGGGGGCCCACTGTTCGAGCTTCTTGTCGTCAGCGGCCTCGACTGCCTTTTCCCATTCGGTGAGGACTTTGTCCAGCTGCTGGACCGTGGTGGCCCATTGGGTGGCGTCGAAGTTGTTGAAGGTCTCGTCGTTGTTGCCGCTGAATTTGGGTGGCTGCTCGCCTTTGAACCTCGCCAGCGCTTCGGTGTTCCAGAAGAGGAGATGGTTGGCGAGCTGACCTGCGGAGTGGTTGCCGGGGCCTGGAGTCCACTTGGCTTGTTCGGCGGTGAGGCCTTCGACGGCGATGTTGACGGGGACGAACCAGTCTTCCTTGTTGTGGGTTGTGCGGAGCTGCTCGAGGAGGATGCTGCGGAGGGTAGGTGGGGTCTTGGGGGGTGGCGGGTTTTGCGCCTGGATCTGCACGGTGAGTGAGAGGAGAAGGGCGAGGGCGATTCGTTTCATGTGAGGGCTCTCCTGGGATGCTGTGCGGGGTCTGGCAGAAAGTGTATGTGAGGGTTGGACTTTTTCTGAGATGGAGGCCCTATGAGTTGGTGCAATTGTGACGAGTGGGGGGAACGTCAGACTAGCTGAGTGGTAGTTTTCCGCGAGGCCCAGGCTTTTCAGCAATATAGGGCTTTATGGTTACCAGGTCATGCCCGCAAAGAATTCACTTGCCATTGTGATGGCGGAGGCCCTATATTGTTCTACGTTAGCGGTAACGTAACTCGTAGAGCGTTTCTCCGGAGGGAGATCATATGGCGACCACACCTATTTCGAGCAATGCCCCACTGAAAGATATGGATGAGTGGGATGACTTTTTAACCGGGCGCTACCAGGAAGGCAAGAGCGAAAGTGAGTTTCGGCAGTATGACGAGAAGGCGACTCCCGGTGTCGCGGAGTTTTATCGGCTCAATCATCAGTACCAGACGTTCGACTATGTGATGGCGAAGGAGAAGGAGTACTTCGGGCTGAACAAAGGCGAGAAGAGTATCTGGGAGGCGGCTGAGTTTCTGAATACGCTAGTGGATGACAGCGATCCGGATACGGACCTGACGCAGATCGAGCACCTGCTGCAGACTTCGGAGGCGATCCGGAAGGATGGGCATCCGCGGTGGTTTGTGCTGACGGGGTTCATCCATGATTTAGGCAAGGTGCTTTGCCTATGGGGGGAGCCGCAGTGGGGCGTGGTAGGCGATACGTTTCCTGTGGGCTGCGCTTACTCGAAGGATATTGTGTTTCCCGAGTACTTTGCGGCGAATCCGGATTTGCAGAATCCGCTGTACCAGACGAAGTATGGCGTGTATGAGCCGAACTGCGGGCTCGACAAGGTGCATCTGTCGTTTGGGCACGACGGCTACATCGGCGAGGTGATGAAGAATTACATGCCGGAGGAGTCGTTGTACATGCTGCGGTATCACTCGTTTTATTCGGCGCATCGGCATGGGGCCTATCGGCACCTGATGAACGACCACGACATCGAGATGCTGGAGTGGGTGAATAAGTTCAATGTGTATGACTTGTACTCGAAGGGGCACACGAAGCCGGATGTGAAGGAGTTGAAGCCTTATTACGACGATCTGTTTGCGGAGTTCTTCCCGGAAAAGATTGCGTGGTAGCTGGCGGATAACGAAGAATCACGGCCCTGGGTGCGTTTTTTCGGCTCAGGGCTTTCCTTTGTCGTGATGTATTACCAGTGGAGGCGTGATGTCGGAACGATTGGTACGGGACACGGCGAGCCAGATGGGGCGCAATATCTTTGTTCAGCCCGGTAGTAGTTCGATGCGCGAGGTGAGCTATGGGCGGATACGGCTGGGCGGCGTGCAGCGGCAGGTGAGCTTTGCGAATGAGGGGCAGGAGACGGGGCTGATCTGTGTACAGGGCGAGTGCGTGGTGCTGGCTGGTGGCGAGCACTTTGTTATGAGTCCTCAGGATGCGTTGTATGTGCCGAAGGGGCTTTCAATCACGGTGGAGACGGATGGTGAGGTGGATCTGGTGGAGTGCTCGGCTCCAGTGGATGGGGAGTATCCGTTGCAGTTTGTCTCGGCTGCGGATGTGCGAGCGGATGAGAAGC
>DATDHL010000538.1:0-6944 GCA_036521575.1 Edaphobacter sp.
CCGGGGACGAACTGGTGGGTCTTGTCGAGAATGACGTTGACGTCGAGGTTGACGATGGGGACGTCGACGCGGAGGGAGTAGGTTTCGTTGTTGGGATTCTTGACCTTAGGCTCGGCGGGCGCGGCGGGGGCTGGAGGCTCGTCAGCTTCTTTCTTCTTCTTGAGGACGATAGTTCCGCTGTCGGACTCGGGGCCGGCTTCGGGGGCCTGGTCGGGCTTCTGCTGCTGGGCCGGGGGTTGCGACGCGGGGGCGGTCTGGGCGTCGGCAACCGGCAGGGCGATCAAAAACGCGAGAAGAACCAGGAAAAGTGCGGGAGCCGGGGTGCGAGAGGTGCTGAATCGACGGGAACGGTGGGTCATCATCTAAAACTTTACTCCGAAATGTTGGACGCTAACCGAGGTGTTCTGGTGAGAGGAGAGCGTTTTCGAGAGAATATCCGTCTAAACAGGGGCGTCTGCTATACGTAGGGACCTTGGACGCTCTACTCTGGTAGACGTGAATACTTCGCTAAAGACGCGATGGGGTGTGCTGGGTCTGGCTGCGTGCTGGATGCTGATGGGTTGCGTCGGTGCGTTCGGGCAGGTTGGGGCTGTCGCTGTAAACACTGTCTCGGCAGGGGCTGGGGCGGGACAGACGAGGATCTTTCCACTGGCGGATGTAAAGCGCGGGCTGCATGGGGTGGCGTATACGGTCTTTGAAGGGGTGAATCCGGAACCGATGGAGGTGGAGATCCTAGGGGTTCTGAAGGATGCGCTGGGGCCGGGGCAGGACATGATTCTGGCGCGGCTGCATGGAACGAAGCCGGAGTATACGGGCGTTGTGGCGGGAATGAGCGGGAGCCCCGTATACATCGACGGGCGGCTTCTGGGCGCGCTGAGCTACCGGATTGGCCAGTTCAGCAAAGACCCGATTGCAGGGATTACGCCGATTGAGTACATGCTGGAGGTTCGCGACGGTGCGGTGCAGGCTGCTGGGGCGAGCGGAATCAGACAGGTGAGTGAGGGTGGCGGGCAGGCTGAGGTGCAGCCGATGGAGACTCCGCTGGTGTTTGGGGGGTTCAGCCAGGAGGCTGTGGATCGGTTTGGGGACAGGTTCCGGGCGTTGGGTCTGACTCCGGTGGCTGGATTGGGCGGATCGGATGCAAAGGCCTTGCAGCCGGAGCCGGTGGTGCCGGGATCGGCGGTGAGCGCGGTGCTGGTGCGTGGCGATCTGTCGATGGCGGGGACTTGTACCGTGACCTATGTCGATCCGACGCAGTTACTAGCGTGCGGGCATCCCATTACGCAGTATGGGCCGGTGGATATGCCGATGACCAAGGCGATGGTGGTGGCGACGCTGGCCTCTCCTCTGAACGCTTTCAAGATTGTGAATACGACCGAGACCGTGGGGGCGTTTACCGAGGACAGGGCTTCGGCGATCCTGGGGCGGTTTGGGGTTAAGGCGCGGATGATTCCCGTGACGGTGGAGGTGGTGCCCTCTCCGATGGAGGGTAAGGCGCGGACTCCACGAACGTTTCATTTTGAGGTGCTGGACAATCGGCAGCTGACTCCGTCGGCGGTGCTGGTGTCGGTATATCAGAGCCTGCAGGGGACCAATGCTGCGGCGGCTGAGACGAGCTTCCGGCTGACGGGAGAGCTGGCGGTGGAGGGTCAGCCTGCTGTCCAGTTGAAGGCGCTGATCGCGCAGAATGATTTGAACTCGGGCGCGATCAACACAGCTCTCTTTGTGGGGGACCGGTTCGGCAGGCTCTATGGAAATGCGCTGGAGCAGCCGGTGATTACAGGGATGCGGCTGAAGATGGAGGCGATTGCCGAACGTAGGACGGCGCTGATCGAATCGGCGAGGCTGAGCAGGATCGAGGCGCGTCCGGGTGAGACCGTTGAGGTAGAGGTTACGGTGCATCCGTACCAGGCTGCCGCCCGGGTGGTGCGGGTGCCGGTGACGCTGCCAGTAGATCTGACGCCCGGGCCTCTGCGCGTGCTGGTGAGCGATGGAGCATCGGTGGATAAATTGACTACGCCGAGCGGGGCTGCGGCGCAACGTGCATCCGGAGTGGCAGACACCGTCTCGCAGATCAATCGGCTGCATGAGAACGAGCGCGTGTATGTGACGCTGCTGGATCATGCTGCCCAGGCGGTACTGGAGGGTGAGACGCTGCCGGCGGTGCCGTTGTCGATGGCCAATGTGCTGGGGCCGCTGAAGGATGCCCAGAAGATGCAGCTTACGGGTGAGAGTGTGGTGGAGCTGGGATCGGCAGAGACGGGATATGCCGTGACGGGGTCGCAGACACTGAACCTTGTTGTACGGTAAGGGGTTGATAGGGTGACGAAGGTAAGGGGTGTGGGTGCCTTTCTTCTTACGCATGGGTGACGCTGGAGTGGGGCTTTGGATTGGGCCGCTGTGTTCACGAATTGTGGGGAGTTTTGCGCGGGGGGATGTTGTAGCATCAAACAACAGCGCGATGGGTACATCGGCGCTCAGAAGGAAACAGAGCTCTAATGAGTGAATTTCATGGATTGGCTGTGCATGCGGCCGGTGCACATTTGCTGCCGTACAAGTATGATCCCGGCGAGTTGGTTGCGGATGAGGTCGAGATCAAGATCTCGCACTGTGGCGTGTGTCACAGCGATATTCACTTGATCGATAACGACTGGGGATTCAGCAAGTATCCGTTTATCCCAGGCCATGAGGTTGTGGGGACGGTGGTGGGGATCGGCAGCGGCGTGAAGAGCCACACGGTTGGCCAGAGGGTTGGCGTGGGCTGGCAGGCCGATAGCTGCGGGATTTGCGAGTGGTGCAGGCAAGGCGATGAGCATCTGTGCGCAAAGTCGCAGCCAACGTGTGTGGGACGGAATGGCGGCTATGCGGACCGGATCAGGGTGAACTGGCGGTTTGCGATTGCGATTCCTGACGCTCTGGAGAGCGAGGGCGCGGCTCCGTTGCTGTGCGCTGGGATTACGGTGTATTCGCCGCTGCGGAATCATGGGGTGCGGCCATCATCGCGAGTGGGCGTGATTGGGATCGGCGGACTGGGGCATCTGGGGGTTCAGTTTGCCAAGGCGTTTGGGGCTGAGGTAACGGCGTTTTCGACCTCGAAGGACAAGGAGGCCGAGGCGCGGGAGCTGGGGGCTCACCTATTTGTGAATACGCGGGATACGGGCGCGTTGAAGAAGGTTGCGGGATCGTTTGACTTCCTGCTGTCGACGGTGGGTGCGGACCAGGATTGGCAGGGATATGTGAACGCACTGCGGCCAAAGGGCACGTTGTGCATCGTCGGGGCTTCGCCGTCGGCGATTCCTATTCAGGCTTTTTCTCTGATCGGGCAGCAGCGGGCGGTTTCGGGAAGTCCGACGGGGAGTCCGCGTGATTTGCACGAGATGCTGGATGTGGCGGCTCGCCACGGGGTGAAGGCCATTACGGAGCGGTTTGCCATGGCCAAGGCTAACGATGCCGTCACCAAGGTAAAGAAGAACCAGGTGCGGTACAGGGCTGTTCTGGCGAATTAGTTTTCTGAAGGAAGCAGCGACCGCGATCTTCGGGGATGGCACGGATTAAAAACAAAGTACGGATAGAGGGCGGGGAGCTTCGGCTTCCGCCCTTTTTCTTCTGCGTGCTTTAGACTCGGAACACGATGATGCGACGAGGATTTGTAACGGGTTTGGTCGTGGCGGCTTCCCTGCTGCCCGGGTTTGCTGGCGGAGTTGCGGAGGCTCAGGGCACGAAGCTGTGGAGCGTCAACCGCTACGATGAGATGGAGAAGGGCTCGGCGGATGGGGTGGCGATCCGGAGCGATGGGCGGCTGGAGGCGGGGCCGGCTATCTCTCTGCTGTATTCGACCGGGAAGAACTATGTGTGGTCGCTGGCGGCCGATGCTGTGGGGAATGGTTATCTGGGGCTGGGTGGGACCTCTGCGGGGTCGGCTGAGGTGATGCGGGTTTCGCCGGATGGGAAGTCGACGAAGGTATTCGAGGCGAAGGAGCTTGCGGTGCAGGCTCTCGTTGTTGCCGCAGATGGAAGCGTGCTGGCGGCGACCTCTCCGGATGGGAAGGTTTATCGAATTCCTGCCGGGGGTGGGGCGGCTTCGGTTGTGTTCGATCCGAGTGCTACGGAGGAGAAGCCGAAGTATCTTTGGGATCTTGCGGTGAGTAAGACAGGGGCGATCTATGTGGCAGCGGGGGCTCCGGCGGTGGTGTATCGGGTGCCTGCGGGTGGGGGTAAGGCGGAGATACTTTTCAAGACTGCCGATCAGCATATCCGGTGCCTGCTGCTGGGAGAAGATGGGACGCTGTGGGCAGGGACCGATGGCACGGGGGTGATCTACCGGATCGATACGAAAGCTGCCGGAGCGAAGCCCTTTGCGGCGTATGCGGCCTCGCGGCGGGAGATTACCGCGCTGGCGATGGATGCTGTGGGGAACGTCTATGCTGCCGGTGTTGGCACGAAGGGTTCGATGACGCTGCCTCCTCTGCCTGCGACGGGAAATGTGGGCGTGACGGTTACGTTTGTGCAGCCGGGATCTTCGACGGCGGCTGGTGCGAATACGCTGGTTCCGGATGGGACGGAGATCTACCGCATTGCCGCGGATGGGACTCCTCAAAAGTTGCTGACGCTGAAGGATGACGTCGTGTACGCGCTGACTGTTCGGGATGGGAGTCTGCTCGCGGCGACAGGCAATCGGGGACGAGTGTATCGGGTGGATTTGGGGATGCCGGGGAGATTTACGGATGTGGCGCATCTGGAGGCGTCGCAGGCGATGGCGTTTGCGGCGGTAAAGGATGGTCTGCTGGTGGCGACGAGCAACAGCGGGAAGGTCTTTCGGCTGAAGGATGCTGTCGCGCAGAATGCTAATTACGTGAGCGATGTATTTGATGCTCAGGGGTTCTCGCAGTGGGGGCGGGCGGAGGTGCGGGGTGGTGCTCAGGCTGGGTTTGATCTGTATGTGCGGAGCGGGAATGTGGAGAGTCCGCTGATGGGGTGGAGTGAGTGGTCGCGGGTGTCAGCGGATGGAGGCCTTGTTGTTCCTCCGGGGAGGTATGTGCAGTGGAAGGCTGTGCTGCGGGGTGGCGGTGCGGTGGAGTCGGTGGGATTGAACTATTTGTCGAAGAATGTGGCTCCGGTGGTGGATGAGGTGGTGGTGCAGCCGGGAGCTCGGGTGGCTGCGGGTGGAGCGGTTCCCCCGAGCAATACGGTGCAGGTGACGTTTCCTGCGGCTGCGGGGGCTTCTCCGATGCTGAGCTTTCCGCAGGATACGAGTCTGGCTCCCCTGACTGCGCAGAAGGACAAGAACGCTGTGACTGTGCGTTGGCTGGCGCATGACGATAACGGCGACGATCTGATGTTTTCGGTCTGGTACAAGGGTGTTGGTGAAGCGAACTGGCGGCTGCTGAAGGACAAGATCAGCGAACGGTTTTTTAGCTTCGACGCTTCCCTGCTGCCGGATGGAAGTTACACGGTGAAGGTGGTGGCTAGCGATGGACCTGAGCATACGGATGCCGAGGCGTTAATAGGGGACCGGGTGAGCAGCGTTTTTGTTGTGGATACGACTCCACCGGTGCCCGGGGTGTTGACGGCTTCCCTGGTGGCGGGATCGCCGGAGAAGATTCATGCGACGTTGGAGGCTCGTGATGCGACGTCGCCAATTGCTCATGCAGAGTATTCGGTTGATGCCGGGCCGTGGCAGTATCTGGAGCCGGTGGGGAAGGTTTCGGATGCGCTGACGGAACGGTATGACTTTACGGTGGCTGTTCCGGCGGCGACTGGGACGGTGACGAACGCGAAGGAGCATGTGCTGGCGGTGCGAGTGTATGACCGCTATGAGAATATGGCCGCGGTGAAGACGGTGGTTCGATGAGGCGAAAAGCATAACACCGATCTGCACCGATGACACCGATTCAAGACGTCGAATACGGGACGAGGCGGGCGTGGCGGCCTGCGGATAGTAAGCTGGGACTCGATGCGATTTGAACTGTTTATTGCGGCGCGGTATCTGCGGGCGAAACGGCGGCAGGCGGTGGTGGGGGTGATTACCGCGATCTCGGTGATCGGGGTGGCTGCGGGTGTGGCTTCGCTGATTATTGCGCTGGCGATTACGAATGGGATGCGGCGTGATTTGCAGGAGAGGCTGGTGGGCTCAACTGCTCATGTGGAGTTGATGCGGGTGGCGGCGGATGGGATGCGGGACTGGCGACCTCTGCTGGAGCGGCTAAGGAAGTTGCCGCATGTAACGGCGGCAGCTCCGGGGCTTTATGGACAGGTGTTGATCTCGCGGGGGGCTCGGAGTGGCGGGGCGCTGATCAAGGGTGTGATTCCGGCGGATGAGAAGACGGTGGGCGATTTGTTGCAGGCTATAACGGAGGGGTCGGCGGATGCGCTAAAGCCTGTGGCGCAGCGGAGCGGCGAGTCAGCAAGTCAGCAAGTCAGCGGGGCTGTGCCGCCGATTGTGATTGGGAACGATCTGGCGGAGACGCTGGGGGCGAAGGTGGGGGATACGGTGCTGGTGACTAGTCCGCAGGGTGAGTTGACGCCGCTTGGACTGGTGCCTCGGTATCAGCGGTTTCAGGTGGTGGGGATATTCAAGTCGGGGTTCTATCAGTACGACTCTAGCTATGCGTTTACTCGGTTGTCGGATGCTCAGCGGCTGTTCAGTGAGCCGGATCTGATCTCGGTGATCAGCTTCAAGGTGGATGATCTTTATCGTGCGGACACGATTGGCCGGGCGATTGAAGAGGCTGCGGGCAGGGGGTTTCAGACGACGAACTGGATGGAGCAGAATCGTGAGCTGTTTCGTGCTCTGAAGCTGGAGCAGGTGGTGACGTTTATTGTGCTGGCGCTGATTGTCTGTGTGGCTGCGCTGAATATTCTGATTGCGCTGACCATGATGGTAATGGAGAAGACGCGCGATATCGCCGTGCTGATGAGCTTCGGGGTGCGGGCGGAGCAGGTGC
>DATDHL010000539.1:0-2328 GCA_036521575.1 Edaphobacter sp.
GGGAAAAGACGGGAGCGCTTTCATGCGTAGCGGCAACTGCAAAGACTAAATATTGCGGTGGTGGGAATTCGAGATGTGAGCCACCCGATTAAGATTAAGTGGAGATGTTAGATATGGGCGACCCGTCCAGAAAGGGGACGAAGATGGAATTGCTGCGATTCAACGGCGCTGTCGAGCGGGATCCCGCCATCGATGCGTGGATGAAAGAACATGCAGGTGAATTGGGAGCCATCGCGCATCAGTGGTTTGAGGTGATGCGAAAGTGCGGGGACGAGGTCCGGGAGCTTTTGCATGACGGCTGTCCGGTTGTGTGTTTGGGAGATGCGCCCTTCGGCTATGTGAATGTATTCACGTCGCACGTAAACGTGGGGTTCTTTCACGGCGCAGCACTGCGGGATCCGGCTCGCTTGTTGCAAGGCAGCGGCAAGTTCATGCGTCATGTGAAGCTGAGACCGGGAACGGCCACAAACGCCGCAGCGTTGGGCAGGCTCATCGATACGGCGTACTCGGATATTAAGGCGCGTGTCGAAAACGGCTAGCTAGCTAATCTTTCATGCGGCTAGGTATCGGCACAAAAAGCCGTGACGAGATACTTTCCCACTCATGTCACGATGAAGCCGCGCCATGAACGGGGCACCCCGTCAGTTTTGCTGGTTCGAAAAAAGCAAAAGCACCAACAACGGCTGGAGCTGGCTGAGTGACGAGATACTTTCCCACTCATGTCGCGGTGGAACTGCGCCATGAATGGGGCACCCGATCGGCTTTGCTTGTTCAAAGCATGAGTAACGGTAAAGAGATGACTGGAGTGTGTATCCCGGCTGTTCGGTTGGGGGGTTCCCAAATGTTAGTTTCGTCCGGTAAACTTTTCCGCGAATGGAATTAACAGGTTTGTGGAGGCGGGATGAAGTTACGGTTGGCGTTGTGTGGTTTTGTGTTGATGGGTTGTTTGGGTGTGGCTGGGGCGCAGGGTCCAGCGAATGATGCGTTTACGAATTGGACTCCCGGGACTTCGCCGCAGGAGGTAGGGAAGGCGCTGGCGGAGCACTTTGTGACGAGTCCGCACCAGTACACGAAGACGATTCATTACTCGGAGGTGGCTTCGTGGTATGGGGCGCTGCGGTATGCGTACCTGACGAAGGATGATACGTTGCGGGATGCTCTGATTAAGAAGTTTGAGCCGCTGATGCCAGGTGGTGCGGAGGCAGAGCGGCGGCCGGTGCGGCGGCATGTGGATGACTCGATCTTTGGGGTGGTTCCGCTGGAGATTGCTCGGCAGACGAAGGACCCGCGGTATTTGAAGGAAGGGCTTTGGTGGGCGGACCGGCAGTGGGAGAATCCGCAGCCCGATGGGTTGTCGGCGGAGACTCGCTACTGGATTGATGACATGTACATGCTGACGATGCTGCAACTGGAGGCTTATCGGGCGTCGGGCGACAGCAAGTATCTGGATCGGGTGGCGAAGGAGATGGTGTCGTATCTGGATAAGCTTCAGCAGCCGAATGGGCTGTTCTACCATGCTCCGGATGTGAAGTACTTCTGGGGGCGTGGCGATGGTTGGGTTGCGGCGGGTATGGCTGAGGTGCTGAGCGAGCTGCCGGAGGATCATCCGGACCGCGCGCGGATTATGAAGGGGTACCGGCTGATGATGTCGTCTTTGCTGAAGTATCAGGGCAAGGATGGGATGTGGCGGGAGTTGATTGACCATAACGAGGCCTGGCCGGAGAGCTCGAGCTCGGCTATGTTCAGCTTTGCGATGATTATGGGCGTGAAGCATGGATGGCTGGATGCCGCGACGTATGGGCCGGCGGCGAAAAAGGCGTGGATCGGGGTGGTTGGGTATGTTGACCAGAACCACGATGTGACGCAGGTGTGCGAGGGGACCGGTAAGAAGGATGATCTGGCTTACTACCTTGCACGGAAGCGGCGGACCGGGGACTTCCATGGGCAGGCTCCGGTGATGTGGGCTGCGGATGCTCTGCTGGCGGATGGTGCGAAGTAGTAGTTTTGTCGTCGCAATTGAGATGGGCTAGCGCGGATTGCTTCGCGATGGCCCATTTCTATATGTGTAGGACGTTATTCGGCTCTCAGGGCCCGCATGGGGTCGACTGCAGCAGCGTGGCGGGCTGGAAGCAGGCAGGCGACGACTCCGACGGCAACGAGCACGCAAACGGCGGCGCCGACGATCGCGGGATTGTATGGGCTTACTTCGAAGAGCATGCTCCTTACTATGCGGGCAAAGCCAAATGCGACTCCAACTCCGGCAACTGTTCCCACTAGAACGGGCATTAAACCGTCTCGTAGCACAAGGCGGTAGATGGTTGCCTTTTG
>DATDHL010000540.1:0-1828 GCA_036521575.1 Edaphobacter sp.
ATTGGGCCGACGCCGCGGCGTGGCAACTGTTCGTTTTTCGGTGGCTGGCGTGACGAGCCGGAGACGGGATTTGGCCAAGGTTCTCATCCTCCGCATCGCATGACTGTTCGAATAACATACATTTTACGAACAGTTTGGCAAGTCCTGCCCCCTCCTCTCGGCTTCTGCTCTTACCCCGAACGCGGACATCGAAGACCGCCGCTGTCATGTCCGCTTCTCTAATCGGCCATTCGGGGTCAAGCACTTTCAGACTATCCATCAATGCGGTGTCGATGTCACTCGCGGGCTCGTGCTTCTCTTCGGAATCGGCACCAGGGCCCTTCCATCATGGGATTCGAAGACGAGGCGGAACAATCTTTGGGGCGGCCTTGCCGTCAGACGAACGGCAGGTCCAAGCGGACATGCGAACTCACCTCATCCATCGTCCCGCGAGGGACATCTTTCCACCGCTCGGTGGATCTCGAGTTTTCTCCTATCGCGTTTGATCCTGAACGGTTTTCATGCTGCTGCCGCGGCTTGCTCCCGGGTCCACCGGAACTCAGTGCCGTCAACCCATATGCGGTGCATGATCACGGCCAGCCGGCGCGCCAAGGCCACGATCGCCTTCTTCATCCCGCGGCGCCTGGCGATCTGCATGGCCCACGCCTTGAGCCATGACCATTTCTTTGAACGCATCATGCTCTGAGCCGCTTCGTAGAGCATCACCCGCATCATCTCATCTCCGCAGCGCGATATTCTGCCGCTCCAATCGATCTCACCCGATTGATATCTGGAGCACGTCAGTCCAAATACCGCCCCGACTGCCTTGGATTTCCGGAACCGGGCAGGCACATCGACGGTGGCGCGATAGGTCAGCGCCACCACGGGGCCGACACCGGGTGTCGTCATCAGGCGCCGGCACACCTCATCCTCCCGCACGATGGCCAGCAAGCGACGGTGCAGGATGACGATCTGTTCGCGCAGCACCCGCCGCACGATGAGCAGCGGTTCAACCAGAACGGCTAGATCGGGCTGGTTCTCGACCAGCTCCTGGATGCGTGCCTCAAACTTCACCTTTCCGACCATTCCGACCTTGAGGCCGAAGTTGCGTAAAGTGCCGCGCAAATCGTTCTCGATTGCAATCGCCTTCGACTGCAGAAGCTTGCGATGGGTCAGCAGCATCCGCAGTTTCTGACTGCGCAGCGTCTTCACATGTACCGGGCGGTAAAGCCCCACCCGCATCATCTGCGCGATGCCGCGCGCATCGTTGCGGTCGGTCTTGTTGATCTGCGCCTTCAACACCGCCTGCATGTGCCGGGTTTCGACGCAGACCACCGGTAACTCGGCTTCGGCGAGAGCGCTGAATAGCCATTGCGACAGCGGACCGGCTTCCAATCCAATCCGCTTGAAGCGGTAAGCCTGGTTACCCAGAACCTGCAGCAGAGCTTCAGGTTCGCTTGCTACCTTCACTTCCCGCACGATCCTGCCTGTGTCATCCACAATGCAGATGCTGGTCTGCTTGACCGATACGTCCAATCCGGCAAAATGGTCCATGCTGCGCTTCTCCTTCTGATGCTTGAGGCCGTTACCACGGACCTCGTTTCACCATCAGCCTGAAGCGCAGCACCCAAAATCTTCAGCTATCCACAAGCTGGGCCGGCCGATTACACCATCTACGTGGGCCATTATCTCGTTTTTCCGCGCGCCAGCGGACAGCGCCGCGCGGTGCGCGCCTTTGCCGAGTGGATCACGTCGGAGCTTTCTGCGACCGAGGGCAAGGCCCAAAAGCGCAGTGCGGTCGATCGTTGACCAGTAATCTTGCACTCTAGTCCGGTCGCCCAGACGAAAA
>DATDHL010000541.1:0-1737 GCA_036521575.1 Edaphobacter sp.
TGCTAGGCCGCTCACCCTCGACAGTGAGCCGGGAAATGAGCCGCAATGGCGGCTGTGATCGCTACCGAGCGGCGCTTGCGGACGAGAACGCCTGGGCGCGAGCTCGTCGTCCAAAATGTTGTAAATTGGCGAACAGTCCGCGGCTACGGCGAACTGTGGCGGCGAAGCTCAGATTGGATTGGTCGCCACAGCAGATAGCCGGTTGGCTGAAGAGAACGCATCCTGAAGACGAGTGTAATCAGGTGTCACACGAGACGATCTACCGCAGCTTATTTGTACAAACACGTGGCGTGCTCAAGAAAGAGCTGCTTAGTCACCTTCGATCGAAGCGCTCGATGCGTCGCTCCCAGCCGGTTGATCCGAATGGCGATCGACGGGGGCATATCAAGAATATCGTCTCAATCCGTCAGCGACCGGCGGCGGTTGAAGATCGTGCGGTGCCTGGCCATTGGGAAGGCGATTTGTTGTCCGGGCCGAACAACAGCTATATCGCGACCTTGGTCGAGCGTCATACGCGTTATGTGATGTTGGCCAAGGTGGCAGGCAAGGACACCCGGACGGTAGTCTCCGCGCTCATCAAGCAGGCAAAGAAGCTACCAAAGGAGCTCTATAAGTCCCTGACCTGGGACCGGGGAAAGGAACTTACCGATCATCGTCGGTTTACGTTGGCGACCAAAATCGACGTCTATTTTTGCGATCCGCAAAGCCCGTGGCAGCGCGGGTCGAACGAGAACACCAACGGCCTGCTAAGACAGTACTTTCCGAAGGGCACCGACTTGTCGGTGCACTCGCAAGCCTATCTGAACAAAGTGGCTCGTCAGCTCAACGAACGACCACGTGAGACCTTGCAATTTGAAACCCCAGCAGAGAGATTTAACGCCTGTGTTGCGTCGACCGATTGAGCCGGCAGGTGTATTTCGGAAGACATTTGCTCAGGCTGAGTTCTTCTCAGTTTGACCCTCTGCCGAAATCGAGTGGCTCTATCCGACAGGTAAGCTAACACTGCCGACTCAATCGCAACCTGCGACCCCCGCTCTTTCCCAAACGAGCGGAGTGTTCGGTGCATCAGCGCCTTGATCTCAGCCGCCGCCGCGCAGCCGGGATAAACGGTCCGTTCAACCTGGCCTGCGGTGGCCGGCTTCGTGCTGCGAGTCGCCTAAACGGCTATTACTCTGATCAGCCGCGCAGTCAGGACGGCCGGCATCACAATTCGCTTCTGGGATTTCATGGCTCTCGGGCCGGACTAGAAACTGTTTCCGCATTTCGGCGAGGCGCGCACGGCAATATTCGCGGTAGAGCAGGTCGAATATGGCGGGCATGATCGAACCCCCGTCGTCTGACCATCTGTTTGTACCGAAAACCTTATCCGAGTTGATGACGTCATGGAATCGTCTAAGCTGGCGGAATGATCGGGCTGCTCTGTTTCGCTCTGGCCGTCCTGGCCCCGCCATTCAAGTCGAAGTTGCGGCTTGAGGCTGAGAACACGGTGCTTCGACATCAGTTAAATGTCTTGAGGCGCAGGCTCCCTGGTCGCGTCCGGCTCACGAAGCATGATCGCTGGTTCTTCGTCCAGCTGTATCGCTGGTTTCCATCGATCCTGCAGGTCCTCACGATCATCCGGCCCGAGACGCTCGTGCGTTGGCACAGGGTCGGCTTTCGTTGCTACTGGCGTTGGAAGTCGCGCCCATTGGGAGGGCGACCGCAGATCGAAACGAAGCTGCGCGTATTGATCCGGCG
>DATDHL010000542.1:0-3635 GCA_036521575.1 Edaphobacter sp.
CATCGTCTCCAGCGTCGTAAACGTCTTCGAGGCCACCAGAAACAGCGTCTCCTCGGCATCCAGATCCTGCACAGCCTCCGCGAAGTCCGTCCCATCAACATTGGACACAAACCGGAACGTAAGATCCCGCTGGCTATAGTGCTTCAGCGCCTCATACGCCATCACCGGCCCCAGATCCGACCCGCCAATCCCGATGTTTACGACATTGCGAATCCGCTTGCCCGTATGGCCCTTCCACGCCCCACTGCGCACCCGATCGGCAAACCCCGCCATCTTGTCGAGCACCGCATGAACCCCCGGCACCACGTCCTCCCCATCCAGAACGATCGACTCACCCTTAGGAGCCCGCAGCGCAACATGCAGCACCGCCCGATTCTCCGTGATGTTGATCTTGTCCCCACGGAACATCGCCTCGATCTTCTCCCGCAGCCCCGACTCTCCGGCCAGCGCGACCAGCAGTTTCAAAGTCTCATCGGTAATCCGGTTCTTCGAGTAGTCAAGAAAGATCCCCGCCGCCTCCGCCGTAAAGCGCTCACCCCGGGCCGGGTCCTCCGCAAACAGTTCACCCAGATGCTTGCCGTGAATCTGCTCAAAATGGGCTTGAAGAGCCTTCCACGATGGCCGTTCGCCGAGAGGTGCAAGTTGTGTTACTGTCTGCATAAGCTTTGCTTCTCCTTTTATAAATCCCCACTCTTCTATACATCGATATAGATGGAGCACCGCGTGTATCTTCTCACAGCAATAAACCCACCTGCATCAAAGCCCTGCAACTTGCGGCAATCCTGTTCGTGCGTTTATCGTAGAGATAGTCCGGCTATCGCGCACACTCCTATCGATGGCCTCGGAAAGGGATTCCATGAGCCTCACCGCCCGCCGCCCGCTCCTCCCAGCCGATCCCTCCGCTGTTCCTCCTGTTCCGGCGCCTGCCACCCCCAAGCCCACCCCAGCCGCCGCTCTCGACGTCTTCACCGGCGATCCAAATTTCATGACCTCGCTCGCCCGAGGCCTCGTCGTCATCCAGGCTTTCACTCAGCAGAACCCCCAGATGACCATCTCCCAGCTCAGCGTCCGCACTGGCCTCTCTCGCGCCGCCGTTCGCCGCTGCCTCTACACCCTCACCAAGCTAGGCTTCGCCGGCGCAGAGGACGGCTCCCGCTACTCCCTCCGCCCGCGCATGCTCTCGCTCTCCAACACCTTCACCGCGACCAGCACCCTCTCCACCGCGGCCCAGCCCATCATCGAACGCATGTCCGCCGCGCTCCGCGAGTCCTTCTCAGTAGCCACCCTCGACGGCGAAGACATCGTCTACATCGCCCGCACCACCGTCGATCGAGTCATGGTCGCGGTCGATCTGCACATCGGCAGTCGCCTCCCCGCCTACTGCACCAGCATGGGCCGAGTCCTCCTGGCCTACCTCCCCACCGATCAGCTCGAGCACTACCTCTCCCGCGTCAACCTGGTCCCCCACACCACCCGCACCATTACCAACGTCGAAAAGCTTCGCCTCGCCCTGCGCAATGTCCGCCGCAACGGCTACGCCCTCGTCGATCAGGAGCTCGAAGTCGGCCTCCGCTCCCTCGCGGTCCCCGTCTACGCCCCCTCCGGCCGAGTCGTCGCCACCATCAACCTCAGCGGCAACGCACCTCGCATGTCCGTCCTCGAGATGCAGACACGCTTCCTGCCCCACCTCCGCAACGCCGCCAACGAGCTGGGAGTCTTCCTCCGCTAGCTCTCATACACGCTCATCGCAAGCCGATAAGCCGCAAAACTGAGCCCCAGAAAGATCACCGCAACAATCAAGTTGGGATACACCACCATCCCATCAATCCTCGGCTCTGCCCCCGCCCTTCCCGCCCACCACGTCGACGACGGCAGCAGAAACGGTATGTAAAACAGCGGCGTCCAGAAGGCCACAGAGATACCCAAACCCACCTTGAATGCCACTTCAGGCTCCTTTGAACGCCGCCAGAGCAGCCACGTGCCCGTAATCGACACACCCGCCAATAAAAAAAGCAGCAGCGCCCCATGAAACCGCGCATGAGGATGCCAAAGCGGATTCAGCAGATGATTCGCACTCCAATCCAGCACGAACGAAAGAACGCTGCCACCCAGCAGCACAAACGTCATAAGAATCTTCGCCAGCCTGACACGTTTCATAACAGCTCTCCAAGATATTTAGTAAGTAAACACTCACTTATTAAATATCCCTCCAACCGCACCACCGTCAAGCCATCATGCGTCATACTTATGTCCACCGATGAAAAAACAACCAAAACAGAAACACCCCAGAGGCCGCCCAAGCAGAAGGCCAGAGATCATCGCCGCCACCGAACACCTCATCCGCACCCGCGGCCTCTCCAGCACCACAACCCGAGCCATCGCCGAACAGGCAGGCTGCTCCGAAGCCGCGATCTACGTCCACTTCGAAAGCCGCCTCAAGCTCCTGTTAGCCGTTCTTGAAGAGAGCCTCCCCGACATGCTCGTCCCGCTGCAAGCTCTCGATCAGGCCATCGGCAAATCAACCCCCACCCAAAACCTCAACAAAGCCCTCCGCGCAATCTTCGCCTTTCACCAGCGCGTAGTCCCAATGCTCTGCGGCCTCTTCGCCGAACCCGAACTCCTCACCGCATATCGCGAATCCCTCACCGGCCGCAACAAAGGCCCACAGGGAGCGATCGCACGCCTCGCACGCTACATCGCCGCCGAGCAAAAACTAGGCCGCCTCCACACCAACATCGACGCCGACATAGCCGCCACCACCCTTATGGCAAACTCATTCCTCAAATCTTTTGTAACTCAATTCTTCGACGCTCCCCCACCCTCAAACGCTGTCTTCAAAAAACTGATCGCCGAAACTCTCCATCAGAATTAAGCGGACATCATCTCGTACAGCTTCAGGACCGTCCGCCAATTCCGCGCCGTCGAAACCGTCCCTAGCTTCGAGTCGAAGTATGCATTCGTCAGCTTCGTCCGGGCCATCCCATTCGGAAGATGCAGGTAGACTTCTCTGCCCCGCACACTAAATGCATCTGGTGCCGACCGCAGCGGATCGAGTTTGCCAACTTCAGCCGCGCCCGGCACATCTGCAAGAAAGTACACATGGAGCAGTTCCTCAGGCACACCACCTTTTAGATAAGGATTCTCCCGAATCACCGCTCCCAGTTCCTCGTCCGTCCTCATCACTACCGGAATCCGAAGCCCAAATCGTTCTTCGATTCGCTGCGAAATCAAGCCCGCAAGCCCCTTCGCCACACCCGCACCGGCGCTGAAGACCACGTTTCCACTTTGAATATAGGTCGCGACATCACCGCATCCGGACGCCACAAACATCGCTGCCAGTTCCTTCATCGGTAGTATGTTCTTACCCCCGACGTTGATCCCACGCAGCAATGCCACCTGTTTGGTCACGACATCCCCTTACTCATCGGCACTAAGCCGGAGCGAAACACCGCACAAACGAAGCCTCCTGTTCCGCCTCCACGATCACCTCTCCAAATCCTTCCGGCATCACCACCGCCTGCCCAGGCACCAACTCCACCTCATCCCCCGGAGTGATCACAGCAACCGTCCCCTTCAACCCCACCAGGCACCCGCGCCCCTCCATCGGCACCCGCACCTCTTCCATCTTCTCCAGA
>DATDHL010000543.1:0-3322 GCA_036521575.1 Edaphobacter sp.
GCAGGCGTCGGAGTGACCGCGAGCGTCGCCGGCACAGGGAGTGGAGATCCGGGTTCTCGTTCGGTCGTCATGCGAGTGGAGGACACAATCTTGTTTTCCTGAAAGTCTGAGCCCCGGGCTGATTGTATTCGCCCTGAGGTATTTTATGCGGAGAATGAAAATCGCCGCACGGAGGCAAGGAGTGCACACCTCCGTGCGGCGAAGTGTTTATTTGATCTGCGTAATGCTCTTGCGGACCATATCCTGCACTGGCTTTGGCAGCGGAGCATAGGTCAGGGTGTTGGCTTCGGACTGGCCGTGATCGAGCATCCAGCCGAGAAAGCCAACGAGGGCCTTGCCCTTGGCCGCGTCAGCAGAGTGGGTTGGGATCAACAGCCAGGTGAAGCTGGAGATCGGATAGGAGGTTGCACCGGGGGCGTTGGTGATCGAGACGCGGAAGTCGGCCGGCATTGCCTTGGCCGACGCCGCAGCCGCAGCGGTTACACCGTCGGTCGAGGCCCTGACGAATTTACCGGCGGAGTTCTTCACCGAGCCGTAGGACATCTTGTTCTGAGCGGCGTAGATCAGCTCGACGTAGCCGAAGGAGTTAGGCGACTGGCGAACCATTCCGGCGATGCCCTCGCTGCCCTTCTGGCCGATGCCTGTGGGCCACTTCACGGAGGTGTTCTTGCCTACTTTGCTGGCCCAATCGGGGCTGACCTTCGAGAGGTAGTCCGTGAAGATGTAGGTGGTTCCGCTTCCGTCGGAGCGATAGACGGGAAGGATCGCGTTGGCAGGAAGATTGACGCCGGGGTTGTCCTTGGCTATGCGAGGGTCGTTCCACGTGGTGATCTTGCCAAGGTAGATGTCGGCGATGACGTCGCCGGAGAAGTTGAGATCCTTATTAACACCGGGGATGTTGTAGATGGGAACGACTGCGCCGAGCACGGTAGGAATGTGCATCGTCTTAACCTTGGCACCCTTGATTTGGTCGTCATTCATCGGACCGTCTGTGGCACCGAAGTCGACCGTGCCCTCGGAGACCTGACGGATGCCGCCGCCGGAACCGATGGACTGGTAGTTGATCTTTACCTCTGGGTGGGCCTGGTTGTATTCGCTGAACCACTTGGAGTAGATGGGGTAGGGGAAGGTCGCCCCTGCTCCGTTGATGTTTTGAGCGCTGGCACCAATGGTTGCCATTGCCAACACGCCTGCTGCGATGAGTTTCACGTTCACTCGTTCCCCCTCGGAAATAGGCGCTTCTACGCACCTATATAGAGTGTGACGGGAGATTGTTACGGCCAAGTTACATTGGGGTCAAAACGGCAAAAATGCGCTCAAACAACGGAGGTTTTTGCCTTGGGGAGGGTGAAAATGAAGGTGCTGCCGGCGTTCAACTCGCTTTCGGCACGGATGGAGCCACCCTGCGTCTGCACAACATATTGTGCAATGGCGAGGCCCAAGCCGGTGCCGCCGGACTCCCGGGAGCGGGCTTTGTCGACCCGGTAGAAGCGTTCGAAGATACGGTTGAGGTGTTCGGAAGCAATTCCCTGGCCAAAGTCGCGGACGCTGAACTCTACGGCGTCGGTGGGTTCGGCAATATCGCGGGCGCTGACGACGACCCGGCAGTGGAGCTCATCGCGGGCGCGGCCATACTTGATGGCGTTTTCGATGAGGTTGCTGAGGACCTGGAGGATGGAGTCGGTGTCAGCGAAGACCTCGGCATCGGTCAGTTCGCCGATCTCGAGGACGGCGTCCTCGTCCTGAACGAGGCCGCTCATCGCCTGGACGGCATCGCGCACCAGCATGTCCGCGCGAACCGGGGCGGGGTGCAACTCCTGCTCAGAGGATTCGACGCGCGCCATGACGAGGAGGTCTTCAGTCAGGCGGTTCATGCGGGTAGCGTTCTTGAGGATGGTGGTGAGGAACTCGCGGGCTTGCCGACTTAGGGACTCTTCGTGGTCGAGGAGGGTTTCGACGTAGCCGGTGATGGAGGTGAGGGGCGTGCGCAACTCGTGGGAGACGTTGGCGACAAAGTCCCGCTGGGTGCGCTCGACCTGCTCGATGCGGGTGATGTCGTGTAGGACGGCGACGGCGCCTCCGCCGGGCATGGGTGAGGCAGCGACCTCAAAGATTCGTCCCGGCAGGAGTGAGGTTGAGCGGCGTTCGCTGACTACGCGGTCTTCGAGTGCGGTTTTGACGCAGGCGAGGACATCGGGGTCGCGGATGGTCTGGACGAGGGCGTGGCCGACGCGGACAGCGCTGCTGACCGAAGTGCCGGGGATGAGCCGCTGCATGCGCTGGTTGGTCCACTGGATGCGCCCGGCCTGATCGACGGCGACGACGGCGTCCTGCATGCTGTCGATCATGGCTTCGAGCTCGCGGCGGCTCTCGGAGGCATCCATCAGGACGCGCTCAACATGGCCTGATGCGAGCGAAATGGCCTGAGCCAGGCCGTCGAAGTCGCTGTACTGGTATTTGAGGGCGCCTACGGGACGGTCGGGGATGGCGGCCGTCGAGGTTTGGAGCAGAGCGATGCTCTGACGGACTGAGCGCGACAGAAGGAACGCGTTGATCGCTGCCCAAGCCAGGACAAGGATCGTGCCGAGGATCCAGCCGCGTGGGGTGAACCAGACGCGCATCAGGGCGACGAACGCAAGAGCAATCGTCATCCGGATGAAGAACGAAAAGAAGAGGCCTCGGGTCACGGACTGTCCCTTCGCTAGGCCTGTGCCGTCTTTGGAATCTCGAAACGGTAGCCGGCCCCGCGCATGGTCTTAAGGTAACGTGGGACTTCGGCGTCGGCTTCAATCTTTTCGCGGATGCGGCGGACGTAGACATCGACGGAGCGCGGCGTGACGAAACGGGCGTCTCCCCAGACGGCGTCAAGAAGGTGGTCGCGGCTGAAGACCCGGCCTGGATGGCGGGCGAGATAGTCGAGCAGGCGAAATTCTGTGGCGGTCGTGGTGACCAGCTCACCGCCGACGCGGAGCTGCATGGCGCCAGCGTCGATCTCGATGTTTTCGAACTTGACGAGCGATGGGGTGGTTGGCCGCTCGAACCGGCGTAGAACTGCTTTAACCCGAGCTACCAGCTCGCGGGTGCCGAAGGGCTTGGTGATGTAGTCGTCGGCGCCTACCTCGAGGCCGTGGACGCGGTCGTTTTCGGCGGCGCGGGCGGTCAGGAAGATGATGGGGACGATGCTCAGGGTGGGGTTCTGGCGGAGCCTGCGGCAGAGGTCGAGGCCATCGCCACCCGGGACCATGATGTCCAAGAGGAAGAGGGCGGGAGGCTGACGCTCGGCGTCCGGTAAAATCTGGCCGATTGTGAGATAAGAACGCAC